>JARUHJ010000019.1 GCA_029667085.1 Deltaproteobacteria bacterium IMCC39524 | reverse complement strand
AATTGATATTAAAATCCCTTAATTTTGAATTATTTTTTTGAAGCACGGTGTTAATTAAAATAGGTTTTTCAAGATAGATTGTCCCAATGGTTAGTGTATGTGAGTAATCATGCATTGTTTTTATTATTTCTGATTCTTTTTCAATTATCCCTTTAGCAAGTGGCTGTAATGCTTTACTAGCATCGGTTAGATTTACTCCACGTGAAGTTCTTTCAAATAATTTGATTCCAAGTTTTTGTTCTAACTTGTTAATATGCTGAATTATTGCTGATTTAGTAATAAAGTCGTTTCTGGCAGTTTCGGAAAAATTTTTAGTATTGCATACATCTAAGAAAATCTTGTACTCATGAATATTCATTAGTTTTTGTCCTTTAGTTAAGTTACATTATGTAGAGTTAAGCAAATACTTAACTCTGGGATAAAATAATAGATCACACTTATGATTTAAATCTATTATACTAGCAAGTGAAAGCGATAACAAATTAGTGAATAGAAAAGAGATCTAATTATGGCAATTGTAAATAATGACTTTCACGAAATTCTAACTGGTAGACATTCAGTACGCAGATTTGATCCAAGCGTAAAGATCAGTCGTGATGAAATGAAAGAAATGCTGGAAGAAACAATTACAGCTCCATCTGCATGTAACTTGCAGGCTTGGAAGTTTGTCGTAGTTGATACTGATGAAGGAAGAGAAA
>JARUHJ010000018.1 GCA_029667085.1 Deltaproteobacteria bacterium IMCC39524 | reverse complement strand
CTCCAGTAAGTGCCCCAGGCATAGTTGGCCCAGGCAGCGCCGGTGATGATACCTAGGGTCAGCATCGGGAAACCGATCATGATCGCCTTGTAGTTCAAATCGTCCAGGATCTTGGTGCTGGGGAACATACCGAGCAAGCCACCGATCGGGGATTCTTCAGCCGCCTTTTCCTCTTTGCCGATCTTGATCAAATACATGATCGACACACCACAGGCCAGCGCAAAGGCCGCATAGCCGATAAAGCAGGTGATGACGTGGTAGGTCAACCAGTTGCTCTGCAGGGCAGGAACCAGGGGAGCGATGGTCGCGTCTAGGCTCCACTGTGCCCAGATCATACCGCCAAAAGCAAAAGGGATAACAAAGGCGCCGATCGCGCGCTGCTTGTACTTGAGATCAAAGATCAGGTAAATCAGCAGAATCGACCAGGAAAAGAAGACGACCGACTCGTACAGGTTAGAGAGGGGTGCCTGCTCATACCCCATGGCGTAGGCTTCGGCCCAACGCATGCCGATCGCGCCGGTATTGGCGATAAAGCCGACCCAACAAATCAAAGTGGCGACAAAGCCGACCGATTTGTTTGCGGAGGTCAGGTAAACGATAAAGACCACCATGGCGGCAAAGTACGCGACCGTAGTGATGTTAAACAAAAGTGAGCTGTTCATAGTTCCTCCATCAGGACGACAGGGTGTCGTTGAACTCTTTGGTCAATTCGTCAAAGTAGAGCACAAAGCCAGGCTGGTTCCGGTGAGCGTTACCACCGAACTTGACGCCAATGCCCTTATCCAGTTGCTCAATGCTGACCCAGATACGACGGTGCGACAAGAAGAAAGCACCACAGGAGCCGAGCACCATCAACAGGCAGCCGAGCCAGACCACCCAGACGCCGGGGTCTTTGGC
>JARUHJ010000017.1 GCA_029667085.1 Deltaproteobacteria bacterium IMCC39524 | reverse complement strand
TCAGGGGTACTGAGAATTTCTCTGTGTGTCAGAAATGCATGCCTAATTTTAGGGTATAATTATTTGCTCTGGCTAATAACCTTCCGAGGTAGGGAGGCTTCATTTCAAAGGCCTATTGGGTTTGGCTAAAATGCATAGTTCTCTAAAATATCTACTCCTGAGTTTGGTTGTGTCAGGGTGTGCTGGTCCAGAGACAATAATAGTCTCAAATTATTTGATCGAAAATAATGTGATCCCTGAAGTTGTATCCATGATTAAATTAGTTGTCCCAACAGACGACCCTATCTATCCAAACAAGATTTTATATATTGGTGAGACAACCAAAAGAGATACGCTAAGAGTTCTAGGGTCTCCCGATAATAGTGTCGGCTCAAGTTCTGGTCATAGCTATTGGGACTATTGTTACTCCCAAGGTAATAAAATTGCGCTGAAGATTTCACGGCAGAGATATGAGTGCAATGCCTTGCGCCTATATTTTGACAACCGTGAAATCCTTTATGACCATGCGCATGTCGTTAAAGCTTCCTATGCAGGAGCCAGTAGTGAATGAAATCATTAGTTGGATGATAGAAGTTGAGACAAAAGCCGCTAAGCTCTACGCTGATGCTGCAGTCACTTTTGCTGGTGATGATAAATTCGCTTGTTTTTTGTCTAAACTTGTCAACGAGGAGCAGGACCATATTAAATTGCTTGAAGAGTCGATGGCCTCTCTTTCGTGCGAGAGCATCGTCAAGGTCACCTTTCATTTTGATGATGACTTCCGGAATAAAATTTTAGCGCCTATTAATAATGCCCAACATTCGCTAAATAGAGGTGAATTAAGCCAAAGGGAAATGGTGGACGTAATTGCCGAAATTGAGTTCTCAGAATGGAATGAAGTGTTCATTTATGCCATCGAAGCTGCAAAAGTCTTAGGAGAAGAGTTTCAGCATGCGGCTTCTGAAATTGATCAACACCGAATACACATTCAAGAATACATTTCCGCTCTGCCTGATGGTGAGAGCCTCATCCAAAAAGTTAGAAGACTAAAGCCAGTATCAAATAAACGCGTGCTGATAGTCGAAGACAACGCGGCAGTGGCACGTATGCTCGAAGTTTTGACAATGGACGATGCAGAGGTCATTCTTGCCCGTGATGGAGAAGAGGGCCTTTCTCACATACAGGAAGGTCATTTTGACTTGATTGTTGCTGATGTCATTATGCCAAAAATGAATGGTATAGAGATGTACAAAAAAGCATTGTCAATTGACCCAACATTAGAGGGCCACTTCATATTCTTTACGGGAACAGAAGACCCCGAGCAACTGAATTTTCTGCAGTCATCCGATGTCACAGTCCTCCCAAAGCCATCTCCAGTAAAATTGATCTGCCAGGTTATTGATGAGGTTCTTGCGAAATCATCTCCTCGGCAGAACACTACTGTTCACTGATGAGATTTGAACAGTCAAGCTTATCAATGGAAATAGATTCACCAACGCCATGTTGACTGCACCCGATTAAAATGATTGTGATTGTAATTTCCCACAAGTCACGA
>JARUHJ010000016.1 GCA_029667085.1 Deltaproteobacteria bacterium IMCC39524 | reverse complement strand
GCGGTAGGTGTCAAGATAGTTGTCGCCTTTTCTCATTATGCAGCTTTGGAGCATAGGACCTCTTCGGGGGGCCTTTTCCGATCAGGGTTGAGCCGAACAACTTCGATTGGCTCCCAGTTCCGTAGTTGTTGTGTCCAACGACAAGGGTTTCTCTGCCGAGCCTGTTCGTACACCTCTCTTCGCCTATCTAATTTATCGATCTCTCTCCCAGAGTGTCGGTCTTCCGGTGCCACGAAACGGATCTCGCTATGCAAATGTTCGGTATTGTACCAATGAACGAATGCATCAACCCACCTCTGTGACCCGTACTCGGAAGCAAAGGGCCGTGATGGATATTCCGGACGATATTTCAAAGTTCTGAACAATGACTCCGAGAACGGATTGTCATTGCTGACACCAGGGCGACTGAATGAAGGAACGACTCCCAGTCGCTGTAATGTTGCAAGCATGGTGGAGCCCTTCATTGGCCCGCCGTTATCTGCATGAAGGACCAATCCTTTCGGATCGACACCATGTCGATGGAAGGCCTCGACGAAGAGGAGCGCACTATTCTGACTACACTCTTTGGAGAAGACGGTTGCAGCCATGATTTTGCGGCTCCAGACATCCAGAATCATGTACAGGTAAAAGAACTGACCGGTAACCGTGGACTTCAAATAAGTAATATCCCAGGACCACACTTGGCAAGGGCCAGTGGCTACTTTCTCACGGGGACGGCGGTGTGTTGCCGGGCGACAGCGTTCCCGGTGAACCAGTTGCTTCTCTTGCCGCAGAATGCGGTAGAAGGACGATTCCGACGCGACGTAACGACCTTCATCGGCTAAACGGGGTACGATTTGTTTGGGTGACAGCTCCCGGTACTTTGGTGAATTGGCCACGGATAAAACTTGTTGTCGCTCGGCTGACGTCAGTTTGTTGGCCGGTGTGGTCAACGGTCCACGACGACTATCTTCCTCAGTCATTGGGTGACGCCATCGCTGAATCGTGCGGGAGGTCAATCCCAAGATATGGGCTGTTGGTTTCAGCCTGGCCCCAGAGGCAGCGGCTTCATCAATGAGAGCAATAACCTGTTGCCGCTCTAGCCGTCCGTGTCGTCGTCCTCGTCCCCCCAAATTTCCTGGGCTTTTTTTTTGAGAACCAGCAATGCGGCTGTTTCTGCCAAAGCCTTATCTTTGCGCCTGAGTTCCTTCTCCAAATCTTTAATACGTTTGGTCTCGGCACGCTTGGCAGGCTTTGGCTCAAGGCCAATGATCATCTGATCACGCCACTGCTGAAGTTGGGCATCGTGCAAACCACGGCTACGCAAAAAAGCACCAAGCTCTTCCTCAGACAATGAGGCTGCTTCCAGAACAGCAGCCAGCTTCTCTTCAGCACTCCAGTCTTGTGGACGTTTCATGTCGGATAACCTTTGCATGGATTCAGCAAATGAGAGTGGTTCAGTATTATCACTCAGACACAAAGTATCAGCTTCACTCACCCATCGATAGAGTGTACTGATTGAAACACCAATGTCATCAGAGATAGAGACCGCGCTGGGCCTGTCGGGGGCGGTCATCTTCTGAACCATCAGGGTACGAAAGGCGGGGGAATATCTTGTTGGCATGACTGGTTGTCTCCTCTCTTTATTTATTTGAGGCGACAACTATGCTGACACATGGGGCCTGA
>JARUHJ010000015.1 GCA_029667085.1 Deltaproteobacteria bacterium IMCC39524 | reverse complement strand
CAAGTGCCGATATAAACCACCGCAAGGAAAACAGCAAGCAGGAATATTATGGAAGGGATAAGCACGTAAAAATCTAAAAACATGCGCATGCAATCCTGGCGAAACTTAGTGGCTTTTTCGGTAAGTCTGAGCATAAGCACCCCCGAAGGGTTGACGTATTGTAAACAAGGTTAGCACTATAGTGGAATGATGCAATTCGATATAAATTACGGCCACCAAGGATCTTATCCTCCTAACATTTGAAGGACCTTCGAAAAAGTATTGCAAACTTGGCTGACGGATACTTACTTACGTTCATTTTCAATGGGAAATATTGAGACCCATTGGTTGACTGAGCCACGACCATGGAGATCTCCAACAAAAAATTCTGGTGAAGTGCCGGGGCTCTGACTCAGAGATGCTCCGTAATGGTGACTAACCCAAGGCCCTTGATAACCGGAAAGGCCAAGTAGAGTCGGAAATATCTGAAAATGATTCGTCTTGTCGTAACTTGTTAATAGAACCGACCTGAAACTTTCCAAAATCGCCGCATCGTTGGAAAAAACAATCATAGGTACGATACCTTCGAAGCGATTTGCTCTCGGCCTACAGTGCGTCGCCAATGTTCCGTCATCGAAGATATTTTGGCCATGATCGCTTGTATATAAGATGGTATAAGTCTTGAAGTCGCCACCTTCGGATAGCAGGTCTTTAAACCAGGTATCAACACTCCAACGTACTCCATTCATAAAAGAGTTTAGAGATTTTTCTCTATCATTCATCGGCTCACCCAACTCAAGCGTCGGGGTGAAAATATTGTACTTTTCGGGATAGCTCCTGAAGTATGGAAAATGAATTCCATATTTATTGAGCATAATAAAGGTCTTGTCTGGTCGCCTGAGAAGATTGATTAACTTTTCACGAGCAACGCCGTCACTTTCGTAGGCGGTTTCCTGGCGAACCTGAACGATTTCGTCTACGTAAGACGCCTCATGCTTGTTCATGAAGTTCTGGTAGTTATCCCATTCATCAGCACTCTGGGCATCTATATACACATTGTAATACCCGGCTTTCCGGGTAAATTGCCAGATCGATGGCTTCTTTAAGCTCACTTGGTCGATGTCGGGGATTTCGTCTTTTCTTAAACCCGACCTGATAATGAGGTTTGAATAATCACTGCAATTCGAAGAGGATGCGGCCAACCCAAAATTTACCATGCCGGTTTGCAGTGATTGCAGAAAGGGGGTCGTCTCTTTTTCGTATGCATTGATGCCGAGAATGTCCGCACGGATACTTTCATCCACTATCAAGACAATTTTATCAACCTGCGTATCGAAGGAACCTGGGTAACGAACATTCTCTTTTTTACCATCGTAGACGTGACTGAGGCCGGCAAATGCCAGAATTGACGGAACCCTGAAAAAGGAAGGATATCGATCAAAATGGCCATGGGTATATTGCAGACCAATAAAGGTAAGGATCACGGCGCTTAGTGGAACGAAATAGAACTTTTCGGGGATATTCAGCTTTAAAAGATCCGGTAACCTTTCAACGAAAATAATAACCGGGATGAGAATGATAAAAAGAGGCAGTACCGCTAGGCCGATATTTTCAACCACCGCCCCGGCCCACCATTGAAAATATCCTACGATCAAATCTGCCGTCTGGAAATCAAGGGGCGCTTTTGAGACTTTGAAGGAACCGATATTAAAAAGGAAAAAAAAGAGAAGAAAAGGGATGGTTGTTTTTCGCAGAAGACTGCGACCACTAAAGAATATCAGGAATGTGCCGAACAGGCTCCAGAAGAATAGAATCAATGACAGGAACAGCTCGATTCTCTTGCCTTGACTCCACAGAAAGCGAAAAGGATAAAAAAAGTCGTAGAAAAAACTAAATTCTACGAACAACAGAACAGCAACTGAACTTAGTGCAACACCCTTTCTCAATTTTGCGAGAAACACCTCATCAAAGCGCACGGATGAGCCCCTTTCGGCCTTAGTAAATCCCAGGAATTAAAAGAAAGCGCACGCGTCGTGCATAGTCTCGATAGCCCGGCAACTCTTCCTGTAAAGTCTGGTCTTCAAGTACGGTTCTAATCACCGTGACGATGGATGCTACCGCCACTGGAATTAGTGCCCATAACGAGCCCAGGGCGAGAACAATACCGAATAGTGAAGGGATATTGCCGGCATAACCCGGATGCCGTACAAAGCGGTACGGACCACTGTCACACACCACATGCCCTCGATTCGTCTGAATGCGCACCACGCTGGAAAAAAAGCGATTCTCTGCCAATGCCCATGCAGCGGAAGCGTATCCGAGTGAGATCAAAATAAAGCCAATTATGATGAGCCATAGCGGAAATTCGGGTGACCAGTTATAGCGGTGGTCCAGCCCAGCTACAATAACCACAGGGAACCCGACACTCACCGCCATCAGTGGAGCAAGCACTTTATCCCAGGCTTTTGCGTTTCGGATATTTTCAATATTTTGTCGTTCAGCCATCAATCCAGGATGCCGCTGTTCCGCCCACATGCGCCCACCTATACCTGTGGCAACAATGAGTAGGGAATAGAGCCACGCCTGCCACCAACCGAGATCCCCACCGCATATCAACAAAATCACCGGGATAAGGAGATAAAACACAACTAATCTGATCCACTGATGAGGGGATACTGTTTGAGGGTCCTCTTCACTAATAGTCTTCGTTGACATGTTGCAAGCCCTGCAATCTATGAATAGGAAAATCTATAACGACAGTCATGTGCTGTATCGGAACAGAATGCTGAATAGTTGGATTGAGGTGCACTTGCCGATTAACTGTTTAGCGCCCTAGCGAGAACCTTGTTAGGGTGTAATTCCATAAACAGCTAACTCAAGATATCCTTCTTGATCTGTTCAAATTCCTCCTTTGTTATCTCTCCCTTGGCATATCTCGTTTTCAATATTTCCAATGCTGAACCCATATTTCCCTCTTCTCCGTGATATCCTCTCGGACCCCACCACGGAGGTCTACAACCGCCTCGCCTGACAAAAAGAAACAAAAAGACGATCATTACTACGAACATGATCAAGGGGAAAACCCACATTCCTTCCCAATGCCACATATACGGTTGGTTTGGGGTCATTGTCTTTATCTCCTTACGGCTTAATCCACCATAAAACGCAAACTAACGATCAAGTTCTAGAGGTGCATCCTAATTGTTTTTCTGAAGAGACATGGGAACGGTCTTGCAGTTCTCAAAGGAGATATTCCCGGGCAGATGAAACCTTAATTCTGCGTTCATAATGCCTGTTGATTCCATCCCTTCGATTACCTTGCAATTATTTACTTTGACCACATCACGGACAGTTTCGGTTGCTGATTTACAGCCTAAAACTACTATTGCATCATATTCTTTCGCTAGTTTTTGTAATTTTTTACGTTTTCCAGATGTCCACATGCACATAAACCAATGGTGATAAAGTTGGCTTTTAAACACTTTTGTGTTCACGCCATTTTCCTTGAATTTTGACTGTAGTTCGCGCAAGTATTTTTCAAACGGTGCTGACTTCAGGAAATGTTTAAATATCTGGATAAAAGGTTTATCTTCTCTCACGGCCACAGTAACCGCTGGACACATATTGCATGGGACTATCAAAACTGATTTCAGTCCATTGACTTCTGACTTGATGTCTCGATCGTTGAAATGAAGAGGCATAATGTTCTCCTCCTGTTTGTAAGGTTTTTCTAATCAACCAACAACAAGACTATCGCTAGAAAACAGTATTTCAACATCACCTAACACGAAAGAACACCTGTCTCCAGGTGGCCATCATCTTCATCTTTCTAAATACCCTGCATTATAAGAATAAGTGTCCCCGACTTCTTAATACAAATAACGGTACAAGCTCAGCGACGGAGTCTAGCCGTCCGCAGCAGCGCCTTGTTCGGCCTCCCTCTTGCGTATTCTTTCGATCGTTTCTTGCACTTGAGGCGTTTTTGAGGAGATCTGCGTTGTTGCGCCATCCTTGAATCGGAAGTCGCAGTGAAGACACCCGTCGGCAA
This sequence comes from Deltaproteobacteria bacterium IMCC39524, assembly GCA_029667085.1. Taxonomy (NCBI): domain Bacteria; class Deltaproteobacteria; species Deltaproteobacteria bacterium IMCC39524. The sequence continues at coordinate 6,987 of JARUHJ010000015.1, read as the reverse complement.
GCGTCTGAGTGCGCCTGAGACCCCACCCCATGGTCTGTCCCAACACAATATCTGACATGCAGACGTATGGGGCAAACTCTTCTCCCCCATGTCTCTTGACGAATTCGAAGTTCCCGCATTGAAGGTAGTTGACGCCAAAGTCGAAGTCATCAGCCTCTCCGACGAGATACTCTATCTCAAAGTCACCGAAACGATCCTTCTGCCCTTTGCGAACCCGCCTCGCCATAATCCTCCCAACAAAGCGTGAGAACATGAACCGCCGCACTAGCAGCCGTTTCCACTGCGGGAACCCGGCCAATCTCAATCGAAGGGCCTCGTGGCATAGCTCCCACACCTCTCCAGGAGATTTACCATGTTCGGTCATTGCCTTGTAGACCGCGAGTTCCTGAGCGGAAATGAAGAGAAACGTGTTGAACATCCTGGCACGAGGCCCCTTTATGTAGGGGATCTCCGGAATGAGTTCTCCATAGTGCTGGCGGGCCCCTCTTTGCAGTGTATTGGCGAAATCCTCGTCATAGCGTGCGATCAAGGAGCCCCTCATCAACGCAGAGGTAATGTCAAAATCCCTCAGCAGCTTCTCTTTGCGTGGCGTATAGTAGCCTATGATTTGACTTGACATCGGATTCACCTCTTCGGGCCGAACTAGTAAACATACGGGAAAGTAGCGGTACAATATCAAGGCTAGAGATGTTTAACTTAATGCTATCGCTTCGTTGTATATATTCAACAAGTCTAGATATTGGCAAAGAAGTCTCTGCTGACTAGAAATCGGCGAATGTGAGTCGAGAGTATACTATTTATCCACTCGCAACGATTGAGGGTACGAAATTGCCGGAAATGAGAATTTCTTACTGACCCTGATATTTAAGAATGGATTTGTGTGAGATATGGCGTTCAAGAGTAAGGAGGAGATATTTACTAAAAGTCCTCTCGCATTGTTTTGATGATAAGACGTGGAGTGTTTGAGGTGTTTACTAGAAACCCTGACAAATGGAAAATGGCCACCTAGTAACGGGTGGCCATCATCATGTTGCTTAATAAGGTTCTCAAAAAATAATTGTTAGGATGCCTTCTTTAGAAGCATCGCTTCAAGAGCATTAGCTAGCTGATCGGGGCAACTGGTTTCTCCGCGACAAGCGATACCTTTAAGCCGTGAAATTACATCTTCTACAGGCATGTCTTTTAGCAACATGGAAAGGCCACTTGTGTTGCCACTACATCCGCCAACAAACTTAACTTCTTTTATTTTTTCACAATCAATTTCTATTTCAATGGATCGAGCACATGTTCCTTGAGTGGTATAAGTTGTCTTCACTGATTTCTCCTAGGGCTATAGGTCTTACTCACAAAAAGATCGTCAAAGTATATGGATTGCTGAATGTTGTCAACCACAGAAAAGGCCACCTGGAGTTAATCCTAGTGGCCTTGAATTTGCGGATTAAAGAGCTTCCTAAATACCGCTATCAATAATAAGTCGTTTTTTGTCTCACAAGTCGTGACTTATAAAAATCACTATATGGCGTACCTAAAGTCCAGGATTATTGGTCAATGGTCATGTTCATGTTTTTCCATTTCAGCTTCTGTCCCTTGTAGTTGATAGATATGATTGACCAGGTCCCAACGATCTATCAAACTCAAACTCGAAAAAGCTGGCATACCTGTTTCTCCACTACCGTTACCAATGATCCAGGACTTCTCCCCCGGGCCGTAAATAGCACTATGCTCTTGGTCCAGAAAATTAGCTGGCTTAGGATTTAAGCCCTTAGCAGCCGGACCATTCCCTTTCCCTTGCTGTCCGTGACAAACGACACATTGTTCTTGGAAAATATCTGCTCCCCTTTGTAGCGATTCTTGGTCTGGGATTATGGGAGTACGCTCCATTATTTGATAATCCGTTGGAACTTTATCTTTCAGAGCATGCATGGCCTGCATATGAGTGCTCATTCCGTGATTGTGATCATGATCCCCTTTTCCGCTAGCCAGACATGTTGTCGTTGAAAGCGCCATACTCATCATCACGAAAAACAAAAAACGGTAAATGGAAAATTTATTCATCGTCTACCTCACAATATAGGACCATAGGTTGTAAAAAATATTTCAAGCACCTGAAAAAATGTGGTTATACATCTCTGGTCTAGTGAATGAGTTTTTTGAGCGGCATCGTGTCAACACCACTATTCTCCCTGCCCAGTTCATCAACAACATTCCACTCAGCACGGAGAGATGTGCCCTCTTGGAATAGTTCCGGCGACTTTGGATGAACAACAACGGCCATCTGGAAAATCGACTTAAAATACTCCCCTTCAACTTTTTGACCATCCAGATGATAAAGCTCAAAGCTATTGACTTTGACCGGACGATCAAACTCGACAAGAACTTCCTCAGGTTCTTCTTGTCCTTTTCCCCAAGCCCCGGCCATAAGGATCAGTATTGGGGGAGGAACATCAACAACCACGTCAAGGCGCTTCTGATACCCAGCGTCTGGAATCCATGAGAGAGGCACACCGTTCAATGTCACTTTTACAAATTTTACTTCATCGAATTGAAGTGCCGTCTCCATCAATGCAATCGTTCCGGTACGCAGGATCTCATCCTTCCACTGCCGAGTCGTGACTAAGTCAAGGACCAAAGTATTTTCTTGTATTGGTTTTGCAAGGATTTCAAGATCCTCAGGAAAAGGGTTATCGTAAGGCTGCTTGTCTGATGTTATGAGATCGCCAGAGACCAACTTCTTAAGGACCTTTTCTGTCTGATTTTCTTTGGTGAATAAGAAAACCGGTAGAGGTCCAATTTTTTCTGGGTTGTCTTTAGTAGGCAAATATCCCACGGCAGCATAGGCACGCCCCTCATTTCCCTGGGGAGGAATGCCGTAAAATTTGAGATAGGCCTCGGTCGCTTCGACAATCCCGGTATCTTCTACCACGACCTCTTCCTGCTGGCAGCCAGTCAAACTAAACACGCTAACGGAGAAAAGGATTGCAAAGGACAACAAGACTTTCATCATAGCTCCTACCTTTTTTACTGTTTTTCATGATTGTACCACTCTCTTTGTTCTCACAACTACATCATACAAAGAATTAACTCACCGGGGCCGGTCATCTGCAACAGACTCGTCAACAATAACCCGAATGAGGTGAAATTTAGAACTCTGTTCGCCATGGAGAGAAACAAGTTTGAGTCAGCAGTCCCCTCTAAGTTTTAGGGTCGACTTTGCCTATTATTTGCTGTGCAAGTTCTCTAACAACTTTGTCCCCATCGGAGGCCAAATCCTGCAACAAAGGGCCATCATAATGTCTGCCACCTCGCAAGTTTTTCTCTAACCCCAGTACCAAGCCTCGCGACAGTTCTTTGGGGAGAAGATGTTCGAGCACCTCAATGGCATTTGCGCTAGTGCGAGCATCCTTTCCCTCTAGTGCTGACCGCACTGTGCTTAGGCGTCCAGAGGCGTCGCTATTTTCCAGCGTTCTCAAAATATCGAAGGCATGAGAATGTGCTGACTCAGACAGGTGCCAGACAAGTTGTTCTGGGACTGTACCCTTGTTTTGATTTTTAACTGCTTTAGCCTGAGCCAGTCTCAACTTAACATTCGATAATTGTTCTCTAGCACGAGACATTATCTCGTCGGAAATGTCTATCCTACCACGTTCAGAACCGCGCCAGTCGAGTGTCTCGAGGACAAGTTCCGCGTAGCGCTTTTTGATTTGAAGAGCAACCAATATCCATAGGAAAGTAAAACCAAAGCCAAGCACTGCCAAGTTTTGCGGGTGGAGGGGGGAATTGCAAATTGCAAAATAGGCACCCTGACATAAAACAACAAATGTTGCGCCAATAAGGGCACCAAGTCGGACGACAGTTCCCTTAAGAAACGGCAAAAGTATAACTCGTTGTTCATTGGGCAGCACCCCATTTAATGCTTGGCGTCCAGGAGTCTGAATTGCTTGCCGTAAGACACCAACACTAACGCCGGCATAAACAGCGGTCAAAAGGTCAAACTGCAACATGAAAACAAAAAATATCAAAAGGTGATTAAAGGGGTGAATCAGCAAACCACCAGACAGTCCAAAGCGATTGTAAATTCTGCTGGCAAACAAACTCAGTATCAGCGCCAGTATGAGTTGGGCGGCCCTATAAAAGCTAAAAAAGCTGAGCATTGAAGACTCATTCGTATAGGTCATATCAATAGCAAAGCTGACTTGGTAGTTGAGCAAGGGTGGTATTACGTTGGGGATCAAGGTTAATAGAATTAACCAGCGCACCAATTTCAACTTCTCCATCATTGGTAACACTTTGCGCATCTCAGCAAAAAACAGAGACCGAGTTTTTCTTTTGGGGCTGCTTTTCTCTTTAACTGATTGAAGTTCCTCAGCGCTAGCTAACCGGCCAGCCAGAAAAGCTGCGGTCATCGTTCCTGCAACATAGGCCCATAATACATTATCTACTGCACCTAAATGTACGAACCACAGAGTGGAAAAACTGCCAAAGAGGCCACCCAAAATACCCCCTGAGACCATCAATGGGAACAGCCTTTTTGATTGTCGTGCGGAGAAAATATGGTTAGCCAGGTACCAGAAAAGAAAGGTTAAGAGTATTTCGTACTGGGTCTTCATGACATAGAAGACAGGGTAAAGAAACTTTATTTCCAGAGGGATTGCTATGCGGGCGAGAAATACACTCAGCGTACAAAAAACCAGTGTCCACCGTAAAATAGTATGACCTGGGAAGCGTTGCAATAACCGACTAACGAGACTCATCACCACGATGGCTGAAATGGTGTTAACCAAAATCACGTTAGGCAGGGAATCTACACCGAAGCGCTTTAAAAAAGCTGTTTCTGCATAATTACTGAACAGGACGTTCGAGGCAGTAATGAGGGAAAGAGTGAAAGTCGCTAGTACGAAACCCTTTAGTTCATCACTTCGTATGTCAAGCCAATTACGAAGTAGCGTAAATTGTCTATTTTTGTAGTATGCAGGCATGTGCCTCAATTATAGCACTTGGGAAAGTTACGATGAGAAGACTGCCCTGATCTCTCTAATGGGAGCCGCTGTCAAAACAATCAGCAGTCGCAGGATTGGCAATTATTGATTTGAGAGGATGGCTCGCCGCACGATCTGGTCTTCGAGCAGTTTACGAACTCAATCTGACCATCGATATACTTGTCATCGATCATCTGGTAATAGTAAGCGTTCTCCAAATCCTCAATGCTAGCCTCGGAAGAAAGTCTTGCGATGGTTTCCTTGTTCACATTCGGACCTCGTTGAGAATAAGAAGGAGTTACATTCCTCTCAATGGCACACCTGGGTTCATAATCCTCCATTTCATATCCCTGAGCTAAAAATGCTCCTAAAAAAACTAGGCAGAGAAATGTTGCTGTCATTCCGATGGTCATTGTTTTTTTCTTCATGACGAGTTCCTCTCTTAGTTACACTCTGAATGTCACTGCTATGTTTGTTTGCAAGAACTACCTAACATATTGCATCCAACGTGCCAACGACCGACACTAGACTAACTTCCCGACAATATAGCTTTTTTGTCTCCATATAGACATTTAACGCGGTTGCCATGTTGAATATTATGAATATTGGGTGGGGTACCGTTGAATAATCTACAGCGTGTCCAGCTCAGGAATTGCTGGAATAGACGCCATAAAAGATTGTACTGACACGCCTAAAATTTTCAGAAATTCCCTTATGTTGATTTGGTGCAGTCAAACTTACAAAAAGACAAAATTCTTACTGACCCTGAAATAAAAAGGCCACCAAGGATCGTATCCTGGTGGCCTTTGTTTTAGCTTCTAGTTTCTTAGTTAATTTGTGCCTTCCTGGATGTGCTCACTTTGCATGTGCTCACCTTGCATGTGCTCACCTTGCATGTGCTCACCTTGCATCTGTTCACCTTGCATCTGTTCACCTTGCATCTGTTCACCTTGCATCTGTTCACCTTGCATCTGTTCACCTTGCATCTGTTCACCTTGCATCTGTTCACCTTGCATGTGTTCGCTGGAGGTATTGGCACCACCATGACTGCCATGTCCAGCGTCATGTCCAGCGTCATGTCCGCTTCCGCCGCTTCCGCCGCTTCCACCGCTTCCACCGTTACCGCCACCGCCACCGCCACCGCCACCGCCTCCGCCTCTAGCGAAAACAGATTGGTAGTGTACGGAAAAAGACGAAAGGTCGAGCGTCACAGGTGACAAAACAAAGGCCAAGACAAGGCTGACCATCAACCATCTGATTGAAAATAGCTTTTTCATTTTGAAGCTCCTATGACTAGAGTGATTGTTGCTTGAAACTTACCTCCTCCTTTCTTTTAATTCTTTAGCGTAGCCCCACCCACTCAATAAAAAACCAAGTCATACCGTTGGATAAATATCCTTCGGCAGCTCGGCCATCTTATCGTTGTTTTTGAGGAGTAAAGACCCGCCACTTTCCGTCCTTCTCTCACGAGAAGGTTGGCTTTGTCGGGGATTTTTTACCTGTGTTAGTTCACCTTATTCCTGAAGTTAGGTTTGTCAACCGATTCTAATTATTTACAACAATCTGGCAATTAATAACCTAATAACGGCAGAAAATCTTTGGGTCATTCTATGTCTTATTAATCCTCTTACATTGTTATGATGGTGTGAAATTGACAGAAATGCAGAATTACTAAAAACCCTGACTTGTAATAAAAAAAGCCCCACAGGCCAGGAGGGAGAAAGCCTGTGGGGCAACGTTGTAGTTACGGCAAGTTCACTACCTTGCCTCAATTAAATTTTATATACGTGGCCACAGAGAAGTCAAGAAGTGGCGATGTCGTAAATTTCAGATTAAAGCTCCTACTGAATACCTCTATCAGTAAGAAGCCGCTTTTCCTCTCATAAGTCGTGACTTTTAAGAAATTAACTGTTCGTGGAGTGTTTTTCCCTCAAGATTAAAATTCTTTACAATTAGTCCTGTGAGAGTATGATTGGCCCTTCCTAACGAAAGGTTGAATTATGTTTGACAT
>JARUHJ010000014.1 GCA_029667085.1 Deltaproteobacteria bacterium IMCC39524 | reverse complement strand
GTCAGCGGAAGTCCTTTCATAAATATATAGCTGGCGGTGTGACCATATTGGTGTGACCAGAGAAGCTACACAAAAAAAGCCCCACAGTCAGGAGGTGATCTGTAGGGCAAAGGGTTCTATGGGTTTTTAGGAGGTAGAAGATGAAGAAGTATCTTCTGGTTTATATCTTACCTTTTTGGTCAGGTATGTAAAGAGAAAAAATACCCCACTAATTGAAGTCTATATGAGGCAGGTGCGCTACCAGGCAGCGCTACATCCCGAAGTCAGTTTTTTTTGCGATTACGCTTTAATTAAGAGATGAAACTTCTTACTGACCAGATAAATTTAGTTTTAAAGAATGGTTATGATATGTTTTTTTAGTTTGAAAATTTGGATAAGAAGGGTTTGAGTTGATGGAAAAGAAAAGCCTTGTACAGAAAATTACATTGGGAAGCATACTTTTAATTGTCTGTGCGTTTTCAGTCGTGCTGATTGTCAATTATTTGATTGCTTTGGCCCAATCAAATACCGCTCACAAAAAGCAGTTAGAAAGGCATCTAATTCTTCTTAGCCAGAGTATGGAAAGCCCTCTTTGGTCTTTGGATGATAACGCCGTCAATCTGATTGGTGATGCCTATATGACCGGGACTGAGGTCGTGAGTCTGCAAGTTTTCTCAAAGCACAACGAGGAGGCTTTTTTCACTAAAGAAAGAGTTGATAATTCAAAAGTAATTTATGGCCAGAAGGATGTTGTCCACAATGGTCAGGTGATTGGTCATGTCAAAATAGGGCTCAGTGGAGCATCGTATGCAGCCTCTCTTTCACGGCTTCTGGTTTACAGCCTCTTTCTGGCCTTTGTCATCGTTGTGTCTCTTTCCTTTTTGATGAAGAAACTATTCAGAGAGCACCTCGTAAAGCCACTGGAAGGTCTTGGCTTGTGGACGGAGCAAGTCGCTTCGGGAGATTATGCTGGAGCACCTCCTCAGATCGAATTGGAAGAATTGAGTTCTCTGGCAAGTAAATTCTCTGATATGTCGAGTAAAATCCAGAATCGTGAAAAGTCTTTGCAAGCCAGTGAGAGACGGTTTAGAGGGCTTTTTGAGAACACTGAAGTTTCGATCTGGAACGAGGACATCTCAGAGGTGGTAGAGACTTTGGAGGGCTTACGCAAAAAAGGTGTCACAGACTTGCGCCAACACCTTCAAGAAAACCCTGAAGCGGCCTGGGAGATGGCTTACAAGGTCAAAGTCCTGCAGGTGAACGAGGCGACCCTAAAGCTCTTTGGCGCCCAAAGCCACGATGATATGCTCACCAACATTGACAAAACCTTTGGCCCGACCACGATTGAGACCTTAATTGAAGAACTCTGTGCCCTTTGGAACAAAAAAAAGAGCTTTCGTTCTAAAGCAACCTTTCTCACTCTCGATGGCAAAGAGCTCAACACTATTATCTCCTTTTCTATCCCGGAGACCTTGGATGGTTTCAGAAATCTCCCTGTCAGTATCATTGATATAACCGATCTCACCAAAGCCGAAGAGGAGTTGTTCAAATATCGTGATCAGTTGGAACTTCTTGTTGAAGAGCAAACTCAAAAGCTTAAAGATGCACATGATGAACTGCTACAGCGTGAGCGGCTTGCCACACTAGGTAAATTGACCGCCACTGTCAGTCATGAGCTTCGCAATCCGCTTGGAACTATTCAGGCCTCTCTGTTTTCCGTAATTGACAGTCTTGAAAGAAATGATCCGAGCCTGGTGAACCGTTCTATCGCACTGGCTGAGCGTAGCATTGAGAGATGTGTGACGATTATTGAAGAGTTGAATGACTACGCGCGGGTTAAAAGGTTGAATCTTTTGGAGACCTCTCTTGATGACTGGTTGAGGGAAGTGATCGCTGAACAAACCATGCCATTGGGAATCCACTGTGACTTGAATTTTTCCAGCGGTGTAAAGGCATGGTTTGATCAGGAGAAGTTGCGACAGATTGTGATCAACCTGATCGATAATGCTGTTCACGCTCTTCAGGATGGGAGTTTAGAAAAAAAACAGCTAATGATTTCAACTCGATCACTCGATGGGAAGTATGAGATCAAGATCCGCGATAATGGAGTAGGCATGGCGAAAGAAACTCAAAAGAGGGTGTTTGAGCCCCTTTTTTCCACAAAAGGCTTTGGTGTGGGACTTGGAATGGTCGTCGTGAAAAATATCGTTGAACAACATCGTGGTGAGATTAACGTGGAAAGTAAGGAAGGTGGAGGTACCACTATCACTTTGTGCTTGCCGGTCAACTTGACCGTCTGAATGGGAATGAGGGCGTTTCAATGAATTTGCATATTTGGTTTTACGCAGGAAAAGTAATGGTATTTGTGTTGGTTTTACTTCTTGAGGCGTCAGTGGCATCCGTTTTCTCTGCAGAGGTATCGCAGATAACTTTTTTGACGCATAGCGTTGAGGATCAGGGTTATGTGAATGAAGCCGGTGAGTTGCGAGGAAAGGAGCATGCCGGGAGACGCGCTTTTAACATTGAATTGGTCAGGGCGATGATGCAAGGCGTTGGGTATACGAAAATGATAGAAGAGATACCTTTCAAACGCGGTCTTTTAATTCTTCAAACTAATCCCGGGTATGCTCTTTTTAATGTCAACCGAACAGAGAAGCGTGAAAAAGAATTAAAATGGGTCGGGCCATTACAGAGGTCTGTAACCCATTTATACGAGAATATTGATTATCCAACTAAGGTAAAGAACTTGGAAGAGGCGAAAGGCCTGGAGTCGATCTGTGTCCTGCGAGGCAATGTGCATCACCGCTATTTTGAGCGCCAGGGGTTTGAAAATTTATACTTGGCAAACAGTTACGCAAGTTGCGTCAATATGCTTTCTTTAGGCAGAGTAAGCATGACTCCTCTGTCCAACCTGTCTCAATTGGTACTGAATCCTCAACGCTCACAAACTACCAAACTTCGAAAAGCAGCAGTTAAAATTATGGAATCCGAGGGCTATCTTGCTTTTTCAAAAGAGACCCCCGACGAGATGATCAGGATATGGCAAGCGGCTTTTGACCAACTTAAGGCCTCTGGTCGTTACCAGGAATTGTTTGATCTCTACCTCAAGGCAGAATAGCTTTTGTGATGTTTCAGTTGATCACCCGAATGTAAATTGATGGATGCTTGGGGATTTTGGCTTGAGCTGATGTGTAGCGCCAAGCATTTATCTACTACAACTGCGTAAATCATCAAAATATGTCTATAGCGCACGGGTTCCCGAAGCAGAAGCGTTCGCTATGCTCACTGTGCGCTAAAAGCTGGCACCTCCAGGAAGAACCTCATCCTTGTTCACCCTTGAGCCAAGTATCTTTTGTTTTGGTGGTTTCCTTTGGTTGAATTTTGGTGCACAGAATTGGTAATTCTTTGGGTTGCGAACGGGGATGCTCTGTTTTTCTGGAATTCTGGAAAGTCAGCTGGACAGTCCGGCCCAATTCCGGTCCTGAGGTGAAAATTGGGGGGTGGGTGGGGAGGCAGAATTGTGGAAATGAAAAAGCCCCAACCGGGGATGGCTGGGGCGAAATTGAGATTGTTATATGTGGAGATCTATAGCCTCGCGTCTAGTCTATCCTTTCTCAGAGTTCTTCAGGCACTCTTGTTTGCTCTGCATCCTGAACCCAAGCCAGCTCATCGCTACTGAATACTTTATCAATCTCGAGAAGAATCAAGAATTGATCCTCTACTTTACCCATTCCTGATATGTAGCCTGTCTTTAAACGCGTACCAAGCCTAGGGGGAGGTTCGATATGGTCACTGCGAATCTCCAAGACTTCATTGACTGCATCAGCCAGAGCTCCGACGGTTATCGTTTCATTCTCGACCAATATTTCTACAACTATGATGCAAGTGTCTTCTGTTTCTTTACCGGCCTCCAAACCTAGCTTAAGGCGCATATCGACCACGGGGACAACTTGTCCACGCAAATTAATGACGCCAAGGAGGTAGTTAGGTGTTTGAGGGACTTTTGTTATGTTCGTCAGACTGAGAATCTCTTTGGTACGTGAGACCTCAACGCCAAAGTTTTCTTGTGAAAGTCTGAATGTCACATATTGTTGGCTGCTTATTTCGTATTGTTCACTCATAGCAGCCTCCTCAATACTGTTCAAATTCATTATCTGTCTTATCAAATGATGCGCCAGCTTGGTATTGGGCCTCATTGACCTCTTGACTGAAACGACTGTCAGCAATTTGTGCAACGCTTATATTTCGATGTACCTCTTTTCTCCTTTTCGCTCTAGTGAAATCAGTGCCCTTCATTTTGAAAAAGCTCACCATTTCTTCCAGTTGTTCAGATTGCCCTGAGAGCTCCTCTGAAGTTGATGCCATTTCCTCCGAAGCTGAGGCATTCTGTTGGATGACAGCGTCCAGTTGCTGAATGCTCTTTGCTATCTGATCTGCACCGGCATCTTGTTCCCTGCTGGCAGCACTGATTTCCTGGACAAGTTCTGCCGTCTGCTGAATGTTGGGAACGAGTTGGCCTAATATTTCCCCAGCCTTCTGGGCTACAGCGACGCTGCTGGTAGAAAGCTCATTGATCTCTCCGGCAGCAACCTGGCTGCGTTCGGCCAGTTTTCTAACTTCAGCTGCGACAACTGCAAAGCCCTTACCATGTTCTCCGGCACGAGCTGCTTCGATGGCGGCATTGAGTGCGAGCAAGTTTGTTTGGCGAGAAATTTCCTCGATGATCATGATCTTCTCGGCAATCTCTTTCATGGCTCCAACCGTTGCATTGACGGCCTCGCCACCCTCGCTGGCATCCTGTGCTGCACTCAGGGCAATTTTTTCTGTTTCAATAGCGTTGTCAGCATTTTGGCGAATGTTAGCAGTCATTTGCTCAACGCTGCTGGATGCTTCTTCCGCTGCTGCTGCTTGCTCACTTGCTCCTTGGGACATCTCTTCAGAGGAAGCACTCATTGCCTGAGCGCCAGAGGCAACATTCTCTACCGATAGCTTTACGTTGGATATGACATCTTTTAGCTTGCTGACCATGTTGGCTAAGGCTTCAATAAGTTCGTCTTTGTCTGACCTCTGAATCAACTCAATATCAAGATCGCCTTCCGCAACGTTTGCTGCCATATCGGCTACCTTTTGATTTGATACGATCATTTCCTTCATTGCCACAAGCAATTGGCCAGTTTCGTCACGGCTTGTTGAGTCAATACTCATGGTCATGTCACCGACAGCAAGAGATTGAGCTGTTGCAAGGGCGACATTCAAAGGCTTTACGATACTTCTTGTAATGAGCCAAGCAATGATGATCCCTAGAAGGAGCGCAGTGGCTCCAAGAGTTAACTGTAGGAGTTTAACTTGATCAGAGGCCGCCAAAATTGCTTGAGACATCTCCTGGATTTCTTTAACTTGAGTTTGCTGAAACGCTCTCACCAAGTTTGCGAGGGTTATTGAATCCCCGTCAAGCTTTTCCATTACTACGTTGCCAGCGTCAAGCCCTTCTGTGATATATGTGTCAGTCATCAGCTCGCCAGTCTCATATAGTGCATCCATCGCAGCCATGAGTTCGTCCATTTTTGCGAGACTGGCCGAGTCACCTTCTTCCCTAAACATTTCTTTAAATTTTTTGACACCATCTTGGAACTCCAGATAGTGCTCTTTTGCTTCATTAATGACTTCTCGGTCGTGAGTTACAGATGCGTCAGTCATGAATTGCTGAACTTGAACTGTATTTACAACCATGCGATCAGCTAGCAAAGTAAATGGTAGACTCTCGTCAATGACATGGTTAGTGCTTTTCTCAACCGAGTCTAAAGACCAAAATGTAACGACAATAATTACAAGCATCAGGGTGAGTACGATGCTAAAGCCCAGTCCTATCCTCTTACCTACCTTCATGTCTGCTAGCTGCATTGCTACTTCTCCTTGTCTGTTGGAATAATATTTACACGGGGGAGTATAGGGACTTGCTCTTACAAAAACCTCAAAAACTACCCTTTGTTAAGGGCAAATAATTATTTAAGAGAAGTTTGTTGACTTAGCTTGTTCCAAGAGATGAAGCACCCCTCCGAAAAGCCCCAGAGGTGACCCGGAGGCAAAACCCCGCCCCGGAACACACAAACGCTACATTCCTGATACTTAAATTGTCACTTAGAGATGTAATTCGGTCCTGAGGTGAAAATTTGGGGGTGGGGAGGGAGAGCTAGCTGAGGGACAAAAAAGGGGGAGCCTGGGCTCCCCCTCTAAATGGATCTACTTTTCTAGTTTACTTGCAAGCTTTATTTCTACTGCAGTCAGAGTCAGCGCAATCGGTTTGACCATCACCATCATTGTCAATTGTATCACTACAAGTGCCACCTTTGCCTTCTGTGCCACCTGTGTCACCTGTATCTCCTCCGCAATCCGGGTCATCAGAGTCGATTACGCCATCGCAATCGTTGTCGATACTGTCTTTACATTTTTTGCCTTTTTCTTGAGATGCTTCGGGAATACAGGTTGGTGCACAATCAATATCACCGTTGCAGTCTGCGTCAGAACAATCAACTAAACCATCACAGTCATTATCAATCGTATCAGAGCAGTTCTCAACCGCGCCTGGGCTTACAGCTAGGTCATTATCGTTGCAATCAGCTGCACCGCAACCGCCGCCTTCTACTGAATAACCATCAGTGTCATTGTCCGTACAGGTGAGGCATGCAGGATCACTAGCGCAACTACTGTCAAGACAATCGACTGTTCCGTCACAGTCATTATCTTTCCCGTCGTTACAAACACCATAGGCTGAGCTCTCAAAAACGGGGATGCTTGGATCATTGTCATTACAGTCAACTTGACCACAAATACCACCCTCTATTGCATAGCCATCACCATCATTATCCGTACACATTGTGCTGCCAGGGCTATCGTCGGCGAATCCTGGCCATGTTGCTGCGTTCAGTTCCTCAATATTTGTATACCCGTCACCGTCAGAGTCGAATGGTTCAATTGCGATAGCGGCTGCGGTCTCATCCCATGTGTTATTGGCTATAAAATATGCTTCGATATCAAGGCCATAAGCATTCCTGGGGCCTGCACTGTCTTCAACATGGCACCAAAGACATCTTTGAACATCAAATTTGGTGCCATAAAGCGCAGGATACATACCACTACCCATAAGTTTATTGTACATTGCCTGACGGGCTTCTGCCAAACCTGAGAGCATAAGTGGTGCGACAATCAAGCCAATTAAAAGAACAACAATACCTTTCCTCTTCATCTCCCAACCTCCTTAAAATTGTTTTGCCCTTGAATGGGCTAAATCGAGTGACTTGAAAGGTCACTCATGTAAATTACCCGTTACATAACAATTTAATCCCACAAAACATTAGACTTTAAGGCACATTATGTGCCAAGGCTAGCTAGCCGAAAAAGCGGCTAATTTTAGTTAGTTTATGATAATTAATACCAGCACATGGGTTTGGTAGAGTTTCAACATAGCGATAACACAGTAACTTTGTCAGCTATATAACACTTGGTAGAATGATAATGTTCAATTTCGTTTGGATTGGGCCAGTCTAAATCTCTAATAATAAAAGCTCACAAAAACGCCTCAAAAAGCCCCGGATCTGACCCGGAGTCAAAACCCCGCCCCGGAACACCAAAGACATCACTCCCTGACACACTCACTACTACATAGAAGAGGATTTCGGACCGGACATGGACCGGAGGACAAAAAGAAAGAGCGACCCCGGGGAGGTCGCTCCTTATATAGACTGGTCGGGATGACAAGATTTGAACTTGCGACCCCCTGCTCCCGAATCCTTTGGGAAAATTTTTAGTGCAGTTTTGGGGCGCGCAAGGGCAAGACTTCTTTGAAGTATCTTCCGGGAGTGCTTCCAAGTGCTTTTTTGAACATGGCAATAAATGCACTGGGACTATCATACCCAAGGTCGATAGCTACTGTTGTAACAGCTTCCTTTCTCCCTAATCTCCTCAGTGCCTCAAGTAGTCTGATTTGTTGTCTCCACTGTCCAAATGTGAGGTTTGTCTCTGCTTGTATATGACGGGCTAGGGTACGACTCGTCATGCCTACCAGGCTCGCCCATTCTGAAAGTGTTCGTTGATCAGATGGATCCTTTATTAAACTTGTCAGAATCCTTTGCAACCTCTCGCTCTCAGGAGTCGCAAGTTCAAGGGGTGCAACAGTAAGCCTTTCAATGCAATCAATGATGACGCGCTCGATTCTCCCGTCAGCACCAGCCGTGTCATACAGCCTTGGCATTTCGACAGCGTAAAGAATGAGTTCTCGCAACAGTGGTGAAACCGAAACGACACAACAATTATCTAATGGTTGAGTCAAGGCGTCTGGTCTCACGTAGAGGGTGCGCATCAATACCTTGCCTGAGCAAGTAATCTTGTGGTCTGCAAGGGCCGGAATCCATACTGCGCGTAATGGCGGTACGACCCAGAGGCCGTGAGACGTCTCAACAGTCATAACACCCATTGAAGCATAAAGTAACTGCGCTCGGTCATGTTGATGCATGCTGATGACATGTCCATTGGGATAGTCCTCAGACCATGCAACGATTGAACGTGGTGTTTTCTGCAGCTCTTCAATTTGCTGCCTGTTGGCTGATCTTGTCCTTTTCGCGTTATTTATTGTCGACATATCGCAAGAAAGATATCAGTGGATGGGGGTATAGTCAATTCATGACAAAGTCACTAGTAGGATAGACAGCAAGGCAAAATCATGAACAAACGCTCCATTTACCTACTTTCGGCAGGACACCTTGTCACGGATCTTAACCAGGGGGCCCTTCCTGCGATGCTCCCTTTCCTGGTGGACAGTCATGGTTTTTCCTACGCAGCTGCCGCAGGTATTGTCTTCGCGGCAAATATCACCTCTACGATCATTCAGCCTATTTTTGGACATGCTGCTGACCGCTCTTCGAAAGCATGGTTGATGCCTTTAGCATTACTATTGGCAGGGTCTGGAATTGCTTTGATCGGCTTAGTGGGAAACTACTATTTGATCCTGCTCCTTGCAGGAATCAGTGGTGTTGGTATTGCCGCATACCATCCAGAGGCAGCACGCCGAGTCAACTTGTCCGGTGGAGAACAGAAAGCTGCCGCTATGAGCATTTTTGGAATTGGTGGCACGCTCGGTTTTGCTGCAGGACCACTTTATATAACATCTGCTCTTCTCTGGTTTGATCTGAGAGGTAGTCTTGGCCTTCTGATTCCTGTTTGTTTAGTGGCAATTCTTATCGCAAAGTTTCTGCCGAAAGTTTCTAATGCAGTCGGGGTGACAGCAGGGAAAGAAGTGGAAGAACAAAAAGATGAGTGGAGGCCATTTGCCTTTCTCTCTTTATGTGTGACTGTCCGCTCGGTCATGTTTTTTGGGTTGTTGACGTTTATCCCCTTGTATTGGGTGAATGTGTTGGGTCAGTCGAAGGCCGCAGGTGGGATTGCTCTTTCTACGATGACTATAGCTGGTGTTTTAGGCAATCTGATAGGTGGCCGTCTCGCCGACCGAATTGGCAATAGTCGCGTTTTGCTTATGGGGTTTGTCTTCCTTGTGCCACTTGCACCTGTTTTGCTTCAGACTGAAAATCCTGCAGTCGCTCTTATGGTGTTGATTCCCATCGGGTTTGCGATGATGGCTACCTATGCTCCTGCCGTTGTACTTGGTCAGAAGTATTTGCCGAACCATATCGGTTTTGCTTCTGGGGTGACATTGGGGATAGCTGTGGCTGCGGGTGGGATTGCTGCACCGCTACTTGGTTGGGTCGCTGATATTTACGGACTTGTGACAGTCTTCTGGGGAATTTCCTTGCTTCCAGTGATCAACGTTCTTGTTACGTTCTTTCTTCCAGAACCTAGCAAAGCACAACGATAGAGGAAGTGTACCGGACAGCGCCCCGGAGCAAAATCGTGGACCGGAGAAGGGAGACTTGGCCCCTATGCGTTTCAAATGGACCGGAAAATTTGACGTGTGGACCAGAATAGGCCCGGAGGACAAAAAGAAAGAGCGAACCCGGGAAGGTCGCTCCTTGTAAACACTGGTCGGGATGACAAGATTTGAACTTGCGACCCCCTGCTCCCGAAGCAGAAGCGTTCGCTTCGCTCTATGTGCGCTTACTTACCAGAGAGAACTTCATCCAGGGACGTTTCTTAGAGGACGTGCAGCAAGCGACCTTGTCGGGGGATTCACTGAATTACTGATAATTTTGATTTATAAGAACCCATGATTAGGTTGAGTGGATTATTCGATCAGGGTCAGATTTATATCCCTTTCGTTGAAAATCACTTGTTAGTTGTTACCCGACTTAAGCCAATCAAGTGCAATATCTTTATCATGATAGGGGAAGTGCTTAACTTCGGCCTGAACAAAATGGCCAGCAACTCGTGGCAAGATAGACAAAAAGCCGCTATCTGTCACGGCTGCAACTTTTTTAATATTATGATGATGCTCTTTGATGAACTTTATATGGGATAGTAAGGCCGCGAAGTTTTCCCACCCAGGGAAAGATTCACTATAGATCATCAGGCCCTTAAGTGTGCCCATTGCTTCGATGTACGGATCTATTTCTTTGGAAAGTGTCTCAAAGTCAGCCTTTTCCAAGGATCCTTCAGGTGTAATGACAAGGATTTTTTCGTCGAGCATTACTTCGTTTATTAGCATTTAGATTTCCCCTTTGGAAACTTTATAGTGTCGAAAAGACAACCTTTTACATTTCAATATTAGCAGTACCGTTAAGGATAACAAGAGCAAGATTGTTCCAGTTCCTTCAAGACCACAAGCCCTACAATGTAAGAAAAGGCCACCAAGGATCGAACCCTGGTGGCCATAGTTTTATCTTCCTAAATGTCTCGATCAACAAGAAGCCAGTTTTCACCTCATATGTGGTGACTTTTGAGAAACATCATGTGAGGATATTCAAACCGCGAATCAACGCCTCTATTTTTTGAACATAAACAATAGAAGCTTTATGCCTGCGAAAAGCATAGAGCTATACAAAACAGTCAGAACTAAAAACTCGATTTTTTCATTCATTTTCTAGTCCCCCTCTGACTAGAGAACAAGGGCCTCTCAAGTTACCAAAAAAGAACCCCACAGCTCAGGAGGTTGGGAGCGGTGGGGCAATAATTTTTTGGAGGTTCTGAAGAAGGTTGTCTCAGACCCGCCTGCCACAGCAAGTCTTCGATGGTTGTTAATTTATCTATTCTTTCAAGAGAAATATACGTGTGATCTCGTAAAATGTTCATCGAAGTATAACGAACATGAACTGTGCAAATACGCACCACAAAAGCTAAAGGCCACCTGAAGACGATCCAAGTGGCCATTGTTTTACGGATTAAAGAGCTTTCTACATAACGCTATCAATAACAAGTCGGTTTTCTTCTCGGGTGTCGTGCAACCCAAGAATGGTTAGCCCATCTCGCCAGCCGTCAACAACAATCATTCAGCCTGTTTCAAGCTCTCTAGCCCACCAAAATTGACTTAATTCAAACAAGTTCATAACAAGTTTTAAACATTACATAGGCATCATAAGACAAAACTTCCCCATACAAGGAGAATATGATGTCTTACATAATAATGTTTTTACTGCTGACAATCTTCGCATCCTTTGGTTTCTTTAACTACCTCAGCGCCCTCCGAGCAGCTCAAAAGCTTATTGAGCAGTGTGACAATTAATAGCGATATTTCAGTCGAGAACAATCACAACGCTGGAACTTCCTTTCGCATCCGTTTACCGATCCTTTCAGAAGACCTGACAAATAGGAAAGGCCACCTGGAGATGATCCAAGTGGCCTTCAATTTGCGGATTAAAGAGTCTCTCAAATATCCCTATCAATAACACGCCCGTTTTTGTCTCGACAGTGGTGACTTTTAGGACATTGTTTAGTCGTAAGGCACTTGAGATCAGAGGGTTAAGCAGCAATAAAATGTTTGGCTTTATCGACCAAAGAGTTCTCCGTAAAGGGCTTCGGCAGGTAGCCATCTGCATTGGCTTCATCAGCCAGACCTTTAAGTTCTTGCTCACCTTTAGATGAGATCAACACGATAGGGATTTGTTGGCTTTTCTCACGTTGTTTAAGGAGTTGTGTTTTCTTGACTCCCGACATAAATGGCATCATAACATCCATCAGAATGAGATCGGGTGGGGTCCTGCTATAAATTATATGGTTTGAATAGATGCCACATTCGGCAGTTGAAACCTTATAACCAGCTTCACTTAAAAAATCTTCAGCCATAGAAAGAACAAGACGATCATCATCAATAATCAAAATATGCTTATGCATAAAACTCTCCCAGTAAAACAACGTTCCATTGAAGCTAGTGGGTGGATGCAAATACGTCAATACAAATTATATTAAATTCAAAACATTAATATGTTTATTAGTTAGTTACGGTACAAGATATTCCTGCCACTGCTTCTGTTTTCACAGAGGGAAATTGTGTTCTCCAGATACACAAACGGCCACCAAGGATCGAACCCTGGTGACCATGACTGTGCCAAGGTCTTTCCTTATCTGTGACATACAGACACTACTGACACACAACGAATTTCAAGGTCAGCTTTACATTATATAAATAGGAAACCAGTTAACGCATCGGTAAGACGACCTTTTTCAAAGTTCAACTCTCACTCATCTGCGCACCTTTTTCCACTGGCACGAGCATTGCTTTATCTATTCTGCCTGTAACTCGAGCTATAGAGCTTCCGACTAATTGAAGAGTGAGTATCAATGAAACAAAATATCCTGGTCGCTGATGACGAAGAATGTATTCGATTCACCTTCTCTGAGTTCTTACAAGGAGAGGGGTATCACGTTGAAACAGCAGACTCATTAACCTCTTGTATCAAGCAAATGCATCAAGAGTCTTTTGATTTACTTTTCCTAGACATAGGCTTTGGCACTGAGAACGGTATTGAAGCAATTCGGAGTCTCAAAGTTCTTCAGCCAGATTGCAGAATTGTAATCATCACAGGCAGTCCTCGCCTAAAGTCCCTGGTTGAGGCGAAAAGACATGGTGCCATTGACTACCTTGTTAAACCCGTCCACCAAGCAAGCCTGATATACAATACGAAGAAGGTTTTGGCCTGCTAAGTAACAATTTGAGTGCTCAAGGAATGTTGCATTGATGTGCACCGAGGCAGGGTTTCTTCTCTGGGGCGTGTCTACACTATCAATCTCAAAAACGGAGAAACTTGTTTTTGGCTTTTAGTGACCAGGGAGTGGATATACTCCGAGCGAGTTAACTATAGATAATTAAATGCTTTTTAGTTCACAAAGGCGCTTGAATAGCTTAAATTTCCAAAAGCTTAATTTTATTTTAAGAGGTGTTATGTCCTGCGAACATTCTAAAGACTGTAGCTATTACAAAACGTATCGATACAAGTCGAGCGATAGACAATCTCGTTTGCTGGTGGAAAGTTATTGTGAAGGGACTTTGCACACACTTTGTCGGCGCTTACAATGCAGTATTGATTATTGTAGAGAGGCACCTGAGGACCTTGCTCCCAATGGCTATCGTGTCGGGACGCACAAGAAAATGAATACCGACAAGACCCGAAAGTTTGAACGGTATAAAATCAAAAATGGTGCATGCATGCTTCAAGTGCTTGGCACAAAAAAGACTTTTAGTGCGTGGATTATTGATATAAGCGAAGGTGGGGTTCGGCTCGAACTGAACATTCATCCCAAAGAACTCGATCTCTGTTCGGAGAAGAGTTTACTCAAAGTCCTCGGTTGCTCTGTAGATGCTATGCCATTTCCCCTCACCAGGGAAGTCGTCAAACCGGTTTGGCAAAACGATCAGGTTATGGGTTGTTCTTTCGTGTCTACTCCGGCTTAGTCTAAGTCTTTAAGCTCTACCTCCAAGCCCCAGCCACCCCCGGTTGGGGCTTTACTATTTATCTCGCATCGTTTTGAAGTATTCAGACGGATTGTTTGCGAAATTCTTGCTTACCCTGATAAATAAAAATGGCCGCTCGGAAATGATCCATGCGGCCATAAATTTGTGTGTTAAAGAGCTTACTGAATAGCCCTATCAAAAGCTAGCTTTCATCCCAACGGTCGTAACAAATAAGGGAGCCCCTGCCACCCTATGTGACAGGGGCTTTTCTCAATATGCAAAAGCATGAAGAGAAATTGTGGTAAATTTTTATAACATTGTTTTATAGATATTTCACTACATAATTCAAACTTTGATCACTATTGAATCTGATTTTCTTAAAGTAAGAAGATGTCTCTTAAAAGTCCCCTCGCATTGTTTTGATGATAAGAAGTGGCGTTTTTGAGGTGTTTACTAGAAACCCTGCATTGTAATAAAAAAAAGCCCCACAATCCAGGAGGGGGAGAGTGGGGCAACGGGTTCTATGGGTTTTGCTTTTAGGAGGTTACAATGAAGAACTATGCTCTGATGGTTGATATCTTACCTTTTTGGTCAGGTATGTCAAGAGAAAAAACACCCCCTTAATTGAAGTCTATATGAGGCAGGTGCGCTACCAGGCTGCGCTATCGCTATAAGTCAATGATAACGGTGGTTTGATGTGCTTTTGTGTTGTATAGCTCATCGTCATAGCGCACAGGTTCCCGAAGCAGAATTGATCGCTTCGCTCTCTGTGCGTCCAGGCTGCGCTACATCCCGAAGTCGTCTCTTGAGGATGTGCAGAGGGGCCCTTAATCGTAAGGCATTAGGCCTACTTCAAATCCTTTTTCTTTTGTAAAAACTCTTCCTGGTCAATTTCACCAGAGGCATAACGATTCTCAAGTATCGATAATGCAGAAGACCAGTTTCCTGTCGTAGTAGCATTGTTCTGCTTGTTTGCGAACAAGGTACGAAAAAGCATGAATAGTAGCATTAAGCCTGCCACCCAAAAGATGAGATAAAAAAATCCACCGAAATGAAAGCCGAAGAGTCCTTCAGGTCCACAGAACCAGTTGCCCATTGAATGTGAATGCATTTTGTCTCCTCAGTGTTGATGGTCTGAGCAGCTATGGTCGTGTCCATGCCAGGAATGACAAATGCCACAACCGCTTATGGATAAAGCAGATACTATGAGCAACGATAGAATGATTAGCTTTACACAAGTTTTCATGGAACCCTCCTAAGTTTGTAGGGTTGGACGGACAATGATTAGAAAGGTTTACAAGATAGAAAATATTATTGCAACTCTAGACCAGGAAGAAGGTTTTTGATCCTCCTTGCTGAGGCAGGTGCGCTACCAGGCTGCGCTATATCTATAAGTCAATGATAACGGTAGTTTGATGTGTTTTTGTGTTGTATAGCGCATCTTCATAGCGCACAGGTTCCCGAAGCAGAAGCGGTCGCTCGGCTACGCGCTTCGCTCTATGTGCGCACGTACCAGAGAGAACTTCATCCAGGGACGTTTCTTAGAGGACGTCAGCGGAAGTTGTTTGTGAAACTATGGCAATAGAACCTTTGGCCTGGCCCCTGAGAAGTGATGGCAGCATGGCGAAGAGGAGTACTATAAGTCCTTAGATGATGTAAGAAAGAGTTGCAACAGCATTAATAGGAATACTCTCCGGCAGGAATCCCAGGTTACTGCAAATCGTGACTTGTGGGAAATTACAATCACAATCATTTTAATCGGGTGCAGTCAACATGGCGTTGGTGAATCTATTTCCATTGATAAGCTTGACTGTTCAAATCTCATCAGTGAACAGTAGTGTTCTGCC
>JARUHJ010000013.1 GCA_029667085.1 Deltaproteobacteria bacterium IMCC39524 | reverse complement strand
TCAGGCCAAGCGTCATTTGCGCAGATTCAACGGCATTCCCAGAGAGCATTTTGGGCTCTTTTTGAAGGAATGTGAGTGGCGTTTCAACACCCCTGACCCAAAAACTCAATTGTTATTGTTAAAACAACTAGTTAAAGAGAATATGGGCTAGTTATCTAGGACAGCCCCTTATTGATTGAGGTATTCAGGAAGCAATTTTATACATAAAACGATGGCCGCCTGGATCAATTCCAAGCGGTCATTTTTATTTATCAGGGTTAGCAATAATTTCATTTTTCAGCCAATCTGAGACCTTCATAACAATGCGAGAGGATAAAAAACTAAGTAAGCTACTAAACCAACGCTAAATAGATTGGTGACAAAGTAGCGATTTCCGTTTGTTCTGCTACAACTTCAAGTACGGGTGTCGTACGCCGTCGTTCATGGTTTATCCAGTTAGGCATCAAAGACAAACGTAAGAAAAGGAGAGTCGTAATGAAAGGTGGAAATATGAAAATTGTTCTTACGATCTTATTCGCAGGTGGCCTCTTTGCAGCAACCAATGCGCAATCTGACGTTGGTGAACCGTTACTAGCGAAACCGGATTTTGATATGAAGTTAGTAACGCGGGGACAATATCTACTTAAGACCTCAGGATGTAACGATTGTCATACCCCAGGATACATGCAATCTGAAGGGAAAGTCCCTGATGACCTTTGGCTGACAGGTGATACGTTTGGTTGGCGCGGGCCATGGGGGACGACTTATGGGAGCAATCTCCGCATTTTAGTAGACAACCTGTCGGAGGAACAATGGGTGGGTATGGCAAAGTCTTTTAAAGCTCGCCCTCCGATGCCCTGGTTCAATCTCAATGCTATGACTACGGATGATCTTAGTGCTATGTACCAATTTATTAGTTATCTTGGACCAAGTGGCAAACTTGCACCACCTTATGTATCGCCCGATCAAGAACCAACCGGGCCGCACGCGGTATTCCCAGCGCCACCAAAATGATATGCGTAGTCAGAATTTCCAGACACTAAGGTCTGACCATCGTTGCTAATGGCCATCTGGATCTATTCCGAGTGGCCATTTTTATTTGTCAGGGTCAGTAAGAATTATGCATTTCGGTCAATCTGAGTAACCCAAATCTATTCGAGAGGATTAATAGTAAAGAGAATGACTTTATTCGAGTCGCTCCCCCAGCGCCCGAATCCTTTGGAGTAAGAGTTAGCGCATTTCGTCCGATTTAGACACCAAGTTATTTACTTGCTACCTTTTTTTGATGGTGACAACCGTTGCATTCTGTTGGCCCTTTTGAGGATTCATGACAATTCTGACAATAATTATGCGCCAACAGTTTAGTCATAGAACCACCAAAAGCTTTCAATGCGCTATGGCATGCATGGCAATCATTCAGGCGATCCACGGAATGGACTTCATGGTCAAAAGTCACGACTCCTGCAGATGTTTGATATTCTGTCTTAAATTTATAGTTGTAGTTTTCCTCACTAAAAGCGCAACAGAAAAAAGCAACAAACGTCAATAGTATTAAGAAACTGTACTTACGCATGATTCCCCCTTTAGAATTAGCATGCCGACCAAAACAGAAAGCCACCCACTTTAATAAATGCGGATGGCTTTTACTGTTTTCTCATTATTGGCCTCCTGGTAACTCGGCTATCCTCAATTAGGACCCGTGGCTTTGCGTCATCAGGTTACCCTGACTTTGCCTTTATTGGAGTTTCTTCTTTAAATAGATCAGCAACAAGCAGGCCAATAAGGTTTTGCCTATATTAATTAGCCTCTTGCAAGGCAAAGAGAATTTGTTCTTATTTTAAGTTCTAGCCATTCAACTAGAACTTGCCCGAATATTAGCCATATAGCATTAGGGCAAGTGCATTGTTTTGGTGTGGCCACTACTGGAATGCAGAGTTTCTAGTAAACACCTCAAACACGCCTCTTCATATCATCAAAACAATGCGAGAGGATTTTTAGTAAATATCTCCTCTTTACAACTGAACAGTATATCTCCCACAAAACCATTCTTATAAATCAGACGTTCAATTCGGCTTTTTGAAATTATTGACCGCTAATGTTTTAGAGCTATACTTATTTGAATTATTCTAGGAGGGCATAACATGAGAGCCATACTTTTTTTCATCACAATTTTAGCTTTTCTGTTTCTGGACTTGCCCTCCTTACTAATGAAAAAGGTGAAATCACTAAATAGAAGCACTCCTTCGCTTAACAATTAGTTCCATATTTATATCCAGTGCAGCAGAAGAAAAACGGCCTCTTATTGATTGTGGTATTCAGGAAGCTTTTGATCAACAAATAATGGCCACCTGTATCAATTCCGAGTGGCCATTTATTATTTGTCATGGTATGTGAGAATTATTCCATTGTGCCTGTTTTTTTAATAAAGGAGATTTTTAAATGGAAGATGTAATCGGCACCATAGTTGTCCTGGTTGCAGTGTTTTTGCTGGTTTTTTTCCTTTTCCGAGGAAGGTGATCTTTTGGTAATTGAAGGTTTTATTCTTGCTGTATTTGTTCTTTTAATTATTTGTGTTTCGGCTTTTGGGTATTTACATCGAAACCTCCGCTGCCCAGAGTGTGGCGAAAAAATGACCCGAAATAAGAACAAAACATGGGCATGTGAATCCTGCCAAG
This sequence comes from Deltaproteobacteria bacterium IMCC39524, assembly GCA_029667085.1. Taxonomy (NCBI): domain Bacteria; class Deltaproteobacteria; species Deltaproteobacteria bacterium IMCC39524. Next base: position 17,630 of record JARUHJ010000013.1, on the reverse strand, counting down.
CAAAGCATCCAAGTTATCCATGAAGAGCAGACACTTTTTTTACAATTCACCACTTCTGAGAGGACAAAAATTATGGCTATTAAAAACTGTATTCTTACTGTTTTCACACTGTTCATGTTTGTTGTCGCACTACCTGGCTGCGCTCCTCCCAGCACTTCGGGACAGGTCTATTCTCGCGACCAGGCCCGCATCTCTCACCAGGTTTTCTTCGGTACGGTTCTTGAGGTAAGACCTGTGACCATTGAAGGGACTCAATCTGGTGCTGGTGCTGTTGCGGGAGGCGTTCTTGGCGGGATCGCCGGAAGCGCCATTGGAGGAGGAACGGGGCGAAAGTTGGCTACGGCAACTGGTGCAATTGCCGGAGCAGTGACCGGATCTGCTGTTGAAAAAAGTGCCACAACTGTACAGGGCCAAGAAATAACCGTTGAGTTGGATAATGGTGAGATTATCGCTGTAGTTCAAGAGGCCGACGTTAATTTTCAGGACGGAGACCGTGTAAGAGTCTTGAGATCGCAGGATGGAACCATGCGTGTCCGGCAGTAAGTTATGAGGTATTTAAGCGCAATACGTTAAAGCCCCTCCGCCAATATAGGCAGAGGGGCTTTTGTTAAAAATTACGACTTCTGAGAAGAAAACAAAACGGCCCAACCAGGTTCTGGCGGACCGTCATTTTTTATTAAATTTGTATCTTAAATTCAAGGCAGCGTTGATGGATGGGTAAAAACGTAGTCACTGCCTTTCACCGGTGTATGACAACCGAAACATTCATAAACAAAAGATTCGTCCTGGCCATATGGTTTCAATTCCATCCCTTTCCAACGAGCAAACCCCCACCCGCCTGTGCCCGAGTATTTCTTCGCATCCTTTATCATAAATTCGACATGAACAAATTCGCCTGGCACGATGGCCTTTTCCCAGCTATCAAGGGTTGTCTCCTTCCAAACTATTTTCGCCATGACAGATCCGTCTGGCCATGGGTTAATCTGTTTAGACCTCGCTGCGGCAATGGCCGTGTCGTTGCCAAGAATAACTCGAAGTGTATAGTTATCCACTCGGTGTGATGAACTGATTAATCTCCAGTCCTTATAGTCTGAGGGAAAACTGATACCGTTTGGGGCTGGAGGAACTGTGTCCTGTGCATTTACGAAACCGGCAAAGACAATGGTTAAAATTAAACAAATGATAACTCGTTTCATATTAACGACCTCCTTTACGCTAAGGCTAACCCTCACTATAACGAAAGACGTTGAATAGTCAAAAAGGTCTCAAATATGTGTTTCAGGTTTCTTTGAAGAGTTGCTGAGCCATATTTTAAATCACCACTGCCGAGACGAAAACGGGCGTATTATTGATAGAGATATTTAAGACAACAAAATGATGGCCGCTGGGATCAATTACGAGTTGCCATTTCTCGTTTTTTGTCTCTCTGGTTGGTTTAACCTTTAATAGCTAACGACTTAGACCCTTCTGCGGTGCTCGCAACCTATAATTGTATTGCAGTGTTGACTTGTAGGTTTACCGTTAACCGATATTCTTTGAGTAAGCTTGAGCAGTAAAATCTTGTGTGAAGACTCTATGGATTAATTTGGAGAGAATCATGGACGAACTCCGCCTATGTCGCGATGATCTCTGTTGGCGCTGCGATCCGAGCCAGTTCGAATTTGCTAGCACCGAGGAACTCCCACCATTAGAAGGAATTATCGGCCAGGAAAGGGCGATGACTGCCATCGATTTTGGCATCGGCATCCGCAGCAGGGGGTTCAATCTTTTTATCCTCGGGCAGCCAGGTACTGGTCGAACATCGACTATCAAAGCCCATCTCGCAAGCCATGCAGAGAATCAGCCGGTCCCAGACGATTGGTGTTATGTGCACGACCTCATTGATGGGACCAGCCCCGAATACATTCGCCTTCCGCCCGGAAAGGGATGGGAGCTCAAAAGTGATGTCGACAACCTGGTTGAGCGCCTATCCAAAGATATCCCGAAGATTTTCGCAGGCAGAATGTACGAAAAGCAGCGGGATCGGATCAGCAAAACATACCAAAGAAAGCAAAGCGAGTTGTATACAGCGCTGGAGTTGGAGTCCAAGGAGGAAGGATTCATCCTGCAAGAGGGTAGCGATGGACCAACCTTGTCGCCGTCAAAGGATGGCAAACCCTTGACAGAGGAGGAGTACGAAAAACTAAGCCCGGCAGAGAAAACCCGCCTCGAAAAAAAGAGCAGCGCGCTGCATAAGCGCATTAAGGAAGTGACTCTGGAGATAAACAGACTGGAAATGATCATGCAAACAGAAATCGCAGACATGGAAAAATCCATGATGCTTATCGCCATTGACCAGATGTATGAAGAAATGCAAAAGAAATATCATGATTTTGAACACGTCGTCGCCTACTTCGAAGCGTGTAAGGAAGACCTTCTCGGGCGAATCGAAGAGTTTCGTGAGCAGCGAAAACCGCAGCTCATAATCCCGGGGATGACAATTCAGACCAACGAGCCGTCCTTCGACTGCTACCAAGTCAACCTTCTGGTCGACAACAGCGAGTGTGAAGGGGCACCGGTAGTCTATGAGACCAATCCAACCTATTTCAACCTCTTTGGCCGTATCGAACACATCATTGAAATGGGAAGTGCCTCGACCAATTTTCACATGATCAAGGCAGGGGCTTTGCATCGGGCCAATGGTGGCTACCTGATCCTCGATTGTCGCGAGGTATTGCTGAGTATTTTCTCCTACGAGGCACTTAAACGCTGCATCCGTAATCGCGAGGTGAAGATGGAGGATATGGTCGAGCAGTACCGCCTGATTGCAACGGTCTCGCTTAAGCCGCAGCCAATTCCCCTGGATTGTAAAATTGTTCTGATCGGTACGCCGATCTTATACTACCTGCTGTACGAGTATGACCCCGATTTTCGCAAGTACTTCAAGGTCAAGGTCGATTTCGACCAGATGATGAAAAATACTTGGGAGAATGTGCACCAGTATGCCCTTTTTATAGGCACTAAATGCACCGAGGAGGCGCTGCGACATTTCGATCCCAATGCTATAGCCCGTACGGTCGAATATGCAGCGAGATTGACGGAAGACCAACAACGGCTCTCGGCTCACTTTCTTCAAATCAGCGACCTGGTCCGCGAGGCTTCCTTTTACGCTGAACGAGAAGCAAAGGAGCTTGTTGAGGCCAAGCACGTTGATCTGGCGATCGAGGCTCGGATCTATCGATCCAACAAGTTGGAAGAGAAGATCCAGGATATGATCGAAGAAGGCAGTCTGCTGATCGACACCAAGGATGCAGTTGTTGGGCAGCTCAATGGCCTTTCCGCCTACCAGTTAGGCGACTACACCTTTGGCAAACCCTCACGTGTTACGGCCCGCAGCTATCTAGGTAAAGAAGGAGTGGTTAACATCGAGCGTGAAGCCAAGCTCTCCGGACCGATTCATGATAAGGGCGTGATGATTCTGAGCGGATTTTTCGGTAAACGTTATGCCAGCGACAAGCCGCTGACACTCTCGGCCACTATCTGTTTCGAGCAGTCTTACGGCGGCATCGAAGGAGATAGCGCATCGTCCACCGAGCTCTATGCGTTACTCTCCAGCTTGGCGGACCTGCCGCTTGACCAGGGCATCGCCGTAACCGGTTCGGTCAATCAGCATGGAAAGGTCCAGCCGATTGGCTCCGTCAATGAGAAGATTGAAGGGTTTTATGCCGTCTGCAAGGCTAAGGGTCTGACTGGTAAGCAGGGGGTGATTATCCCCGAGGCGAATCGCAAGAACCTGATGCTCAAGCCCGAGGTCATTACCGCTGTAGAAAAAAGTCATTTCCATATCTGGAGTATCACCAGCATCGACCAGGGAATAGAAATCTTGACCGGTGTCAAAGCCGGGGAACGCAAGAAAGAAGGGCGCTGGCCTAAAGGGTCAGTCAACGACCTGGTTGACCAACGTCTCTTGGAAATGACCAGGATCGTGCAGCGTTTTCAGAAAGAGGCAAAAAACAGCGAGGACTAAATAGCAGTAGATGACAATGATCCACCTCAACCTCTTTCTTAGTTTGCCGATAAAATTCCAGAGAGGGGAAAAGCCTCATAAGTCACGACTTCCGAGAAGAAAGCCGGCTTCTTATTGATAGAGGTATTCAGTAAGCTGTTTAATACACAAAACTATGGTCACCAGGATCTGTTCCTTGGTGGCCTTTTTTATTTTTATTTATCTATTGACATACCTGACTAATATAGTAATATTTTGTGATTAGAACATTGCACATCACGTTCTACTTAATTTGTGATGGATATTTTGGGTAAAGGTGGAATAAATATGCATTTGGTTAGATTTGCGGCTTTAATGATGCTTGTTCTTTTCTCTACCCAAGCACATTCTGCAACATTCTCAGATTGTTACTTAAAAACTTGTGTCTTTGTAACTGTACCTGATAATGCTGAACCAGGCGTTGATTTTGATGTCAAGGTTGAAGGGTATATTGAAGATGCCTCGTCATTCGATGTCTCAGCCTATATGCTCGTTGAGGACGCTGAATGGGATTATGCAGAAGAAACGCATATGGTAAGTGCGTCAGGCCTTGTGAAAGATGCTGTTGGGTTTTATTGGGGGGGTAGCATTACGAATACCTACACGTTTAATTATCCTGACGGAAACCATCGACTCACATTTGTGTTTGGTCCAAGAAGTTCATCACATGGTTATTACGATGTTGCCGTTGATGCAGAGATTGCAATAGGTTCACCCGTTCTCAATGTCGCATTTGATGTTAAACCACAGAGATGCCCAAACCCTCTTAACGTAGAGGAAAATGGGATTATGACAGCAGCGATAGTGGGCTTCCCTGGTTTTGATGTTATGACGGTCGACACTTCCACTATTCAGGTTGCAGGGATAAGTCCGATTCATATTGCCTATGAAGATGTAGCAGAACCATACTACCCACTTGTCGGAAAAACCGCTGAATTAGATTGCAATTCAGGTGGATTAGACGGGGTTACTGACCTAGTAATTAAGTTTAAGACTCACGACGTTTTTCTTGCGTTACAAGAGTTTGAGGGCAGGCTACTTGAAGATGGAGAAAATGTTTTAGCAGTTATGAACGCTGAATTATACCCTACGGATGGGTCGACTTCTGGATCTCCTGTTTACGGTGAAGACATCATCCATATCATAATGAACAATACCAAGAGCAACCATGTAACTACAAACAAAGATAATGGGAAAAATTAGCAACCAAGAACGGCACTTCTGATGCGGTCTCTGGGGGTTGTCCCTAGGGGTAGTTTCTTATCTGTCACGACTTCTGAGAAAGAAAACGGCTTCTTATTGATAGAGATATTTAAGACGACAAAAATATGGCCACCTAGATCAACTCCGGGTGGCCATTTACTATTTATCAGGGTCAGTGAGAATTGTACGTTTTGGGGAATCGAAAGCCTTCAAAACAATGTGGGAGGATTTACAAGAAGTCATTCCTTTGACCTCACCTATCGACTGATGTAAATTAGCTGTGTCTGATTTATGAAGGTATCTGAGAATTAGGGGGAATGAAGAGATATGACCATAGGCCATCCGTTCAACTGCGGGTGGCTTGTTTTCTTTATGGCCTGTAACCCTTAACTCGGATTTTGTTCTTCAATATTTAGACGGCTTCAACCTGAAATGTCTTCCGCATTAAGGATTTGAAGCACAAACTTTAACCAACCACCTGCGGGGCGATATCAAGCGTAGCCGCACGTAGAATAAATATTATGTGCTAAATCTATCCACCACTTAATTTACATTTTAAAGGATTATTAAAGTTATGTTCAAAAAAATATTACCTAAGGTCGTTTTAGCGTTAGTTATTCTAATACCTTTATCAGGTTGTGTTTACAAATCTAATGTAGATTACGGAAATCAATTTACATCGGAACAAGTAAAACAGATAAAGAAAAAAGTTACGACAAAATCAGACCTTTTAAAAATATTTGGTGAGCCAGCTATTAAAAGTGTAATAAGTGAAACGGGTGAAAAATGGGTGTATTCTTACACTGGAGGTACAGCCTCAGCGCAAGCTTTTACAATGAAAACCACATCAGACATATCAACGCATATGCTTGATATTTTGATTGAAAATGATGTGGTAATAAATTTCGCTGAAACTAATAATAAGCATAATATGAATACCTCTGTGCAGTAAGCACATAACAAGTCGCTTAAAAGGACAAATAACAGTTGGCTTTTGCTCCTTCGTCGCTATTTTAGCCAACAATTATTTCCCTCTTAGCGAGGCGGCTTAGTATTGATAGAGGTATTCAGGAAGCTCTTTAATACACAAAACTATGGCCACCAGGATCTATTCCTTGGTGGCCTTTTATCATTTTTTTTCGGTGTTATCTTGGAGGAACAACTTTAACTAGAGATACACCAATGTCAGGAGAGTTCATCCACATTCGTGGCAGAAAATCGACTTCGACATAATATTCACTATTTCGTTGTGCCTCAAAGGTGACATTGTTTGTCGTTGAATAAACAGAAACTTTCCCTGTAGGTATTTTGGTTTTTATGTAGCCGCCTGGACCAATCTGACCGATTAAAACTCCATTGACATTTACTGGTGCTGCTATTGCTGAGCCAAGCATGCTGTTTGTCCTATTTACATGAAGCACAGAATGGTTGTCAGCTAAGACGCCAAGAGCGTAATCGGTCTGGTACTGATTTGTTCCCACGCATGATGATAAGAGCAAGAAGGAGACGTATAGAATAAATTTTCTCATTATTGGCATCCCGGTACGTTTGTTTTAAATCATGACCATTCACATTATAGGGTCAAATCCAATAATATCCACAATACTTACTTGTTATAGCTTCTTAGGGCTTTGGCAATTCTCAAAAATCACGATTTGTGAGAGGAAAACCGGCTTCTTATTGATAGAGACATTCAGGAAGACAAAACTATGGCCACAAGGGTTCGATTCTTGGTGGCCTTTTATTGTTTATCAGGTTTACTAAGAAACTTGTAAATTTGCCAAACTGGAGATTCTGAAACAATGTAGGAGCATTTACAGGAGATTAATCTTTATCGACTTCCCCTTTTTCTGTAGGTTGGAAACGACTTACTTGATTTATTCCATGGGGTATGGAAGTAATCAGCAGGCAAACAGAATAATCTTAACTTTTCTACTGACCGCTGTTGTCGGCATGATGCTGACCAGCGGTTTTCTCAAGTTGATCCATTGTAAAGTGAAGTGGAAATTCCATGAAGCAGTTATTTCAAATCAGTTTTGTTTTTGTCTTTCTTCTCGCACTAGCATCTGTGGCGATTGGTGGCAACCTTGAAGAGGGTCTTGCAGCGGCGGAATCCGGCGATTTTAAAAAAGCCTACCAACTCTGGCTAATTGAAGCCGAGAAAGGAAACACTTTTGCTCAAAGCTACCTCGGGGTCTTGTATGCTAAAGGTCAAGGTGTTGCACAAGACGATAAGGAGGCGTTGAAATGGTTTCGCCTAGCCGTTGTACAGGGTGATGCAACAACCCAAATTAATCTGGGCTCCTTGTATGCCAAAGGTCAAGGTGTCTCACAAGACGACAAGGAAGCGTTAAAGTGGTTTCGCCTGGCCGCTGCACAGGGGGAAGCAAAAGCTCAACGCCATCTCGGGGTCATGTATGCCAGAGGTCGAGGTGTCTCACCAGACGATGAGGCAGCAGCTAAGTGGTTTTACCTGGCTGCTGTACAGGGAGATGCTAAAGCTCAATTCAGCCTCGGAGTCATGTATGATGTCGGTCGATATTTCGCACAAAACTATGTAGTCGCCTGTGCCTGGTATGCTTTAGCTGCGGGAAATGGCGAGGTATCCGCCCAAAACTTTATGAATGCCGCCCAGAAAGAAATGACCACTAGTGAAATTGAAATGTCTCGGCAGATAGCCGAACAGACCCAGGCAGAGATAGGTGGTAGCTGTTCAGATAGTTGTCGACTAAGTCTCGTCTCGCAGTTTTATTTTGAAGAGTCAGCTCATGTGCCAGCTGTTTTTGAGAAGGTTTCGGCCACCTCTGAGGAGCCCTCGGTTGCGGTCAGCAACGTGCGCCGAGCGGTGGCACCTGACGTCAAAAAGATATCGATGAAAGCTACGCCGCTCAAGACTGTGGTCCCCAGTGTCAAAGAGGTGCCAATGAGTAATGCACGGCCCCAAACCGTGATCTCTGCAAGCAAGGACAACTGGCTACTCAGTTCCCGAGAGGGAGAATGTGCGCCTTTGGGAAGCGTCAGCCGTAAGGTTAAAAACATCGGAACGTTCAAGACCCCACAGGAGTTAGCCCGCCAGATACAGAGACGTGGTTACCAGGCCTTTGCTCTTGATGTCGGCGACGTGCGCGACCAGACGATGCGTGTCAAGGCTCCTGACCTAGAACTGGATGTGCTTTTTGTGCGACCGGGGATGTGTCGTTGAACTAGGTGCATTTTTATGTATTCGAGAGACAGTTTAATTCACACATTATGGTCACTTGGTTCTGATCCTTAAGGGGAGTGATCTTTTTCTTATAAATCACGACATATGAGAGGAAAACCGGCTTCTTATTGATAGAGGTATTCAATAAGCTCTTTAATCCGCAGAATCAAGGCCACCGGATCATCGTCGGGTGGCCTTTGTGTTCATGCAGACAATGCCTGTCTGTTCTCATAATATAGTCGATATACAGAGGATGTGCTGATGCCATAATGTTCGGCAATCTCACGTTTACTACACCCTGGCGTTTCGTAATCATTTAGAAGTTCGACTATCTCTTGAGGTGTAAGTTTTGGTTTCGCCCCGAAGACAACACCGCGAGCTTTGGCTTTCTCTCGGCCCTCCAGTGAGCGTTCCCTAATCAATCCTCGCTCAAATTCACCTATAGCTGCAAGAATGTTGAATTGAAGTTTGCCGTAGATGGTTGTGGTGTCGATCCCTTGGTCCATGACAACGAGATCCACATTCTTCTCTTCAAGTCGCTGAACAATAATTGATAAATCAACTACGGATCGAGCAAGGCGATCAAGCTTTGTGACCGCGAAAACATCTTCCTCCCTCACAAAGTCGAGAGCATTTTTTAGTTCAGGACGATTTTTGGTCGAACTGGCTGAGGTTTTCTCTCGAAAGATACGATCACAGTCTGCCAAGTGATCCATCTGTACATCCAGTTTCTGGCCAACGGTGCTGACTCTTGCATAGCCGACTTTCATTCCCATGATAACCTCCCTTTCATAGCTGTCTCTTGTGATCCGCTGTGGTGGGGGTGGTCATGAAAGTTTAGCTTTAGAAGGGTAAGTTTTTTTGAATTGAAGGCTATTCAGGGCTGTGGCCAAATCAGTAGTTTTATGGAAGTTGAGTTGATGATAGAACATTTGAGACCTTCTGATTTTGACCTTTTAAGGAGATTGCTTTATACGCAAGTTTTTTATATTGTTTGGCAGGTATATGTGGGGCGAAAATGATGGCCACAATCCACCTTCCTGCTGCTCCATCCGCAGCCAACGCTGAAAGAATCATACTATGAACGTTGAAGACCTCCTGCAACAAGTGGTCAATTACGGCCAGAGCAACATGAACGTAGTCATCGCCGTCGTTGCGGTTTTGTTGCTTCTAACATTTTTTAAGCCCAAGAGCATGATGAAGTTTTACGGAGCCTGCGTTCTAGTATTCATTGGGTTCTACCTGCTTACGCTACTAGGTGGCATTCTCTCCAGCGGGGATAAGCAGAAGAATCAAATGATCTACAAGACTCGCGAAGCCACCGGTGAGTAGTCAGCACACAGTTGGGCTCAGTATGCTATTGAAAATATTTTGAGCTATTTCAGGTCACACAGTTTGTAAAACACGAAAGCCCTCAATCTTCGGATCGGGGGCTTTCTTACATTGCAGGGGTACTAAGAAATTCGCAATTTTGACAATTTGTCACGCACCAAGCAATGCAGTAGGATTTAAAATAATCTTGTTTCCTCCCTCTGAAGCCACCCGCTAAACTAAAGAGTCCATTCTTAAGGCTTAAAGGTTTTGGCAGTTAAGCAAATCGTTATAGGGGCGATTCGTTTCTAAACAAACTTGCGCGGTATGGATTTATCCCAACTTTTACAATAAACACGAAAACCAGATTCATAAGCATCGAGATCTGCACGCAGGTAAAAGTTTTCCGAATCGGAGTGCATAACCGTTCGAGTTACTGTCTCTATCTTCCAATCTCCGCGACTTAAGCCTCGCTTAGTGAGAACTTCTCCGCAAACCGAACTAAAATCATCCCCCTTGTATGTGTAACGTTCCAGAACGTATTTCTCCATCGTGAGGTCGATTTCGTCGATGTGCACTTTGCCTTCGTCTTTCACAACCTCCAACGTGGAAAGATCTTCCTCGAGGTCACGAATCACACGCCAGTTTCGTTCCGTAGTGCCAAGCTGTTGGGTCTCTGGTGGGCGGGCTGCTTCGGATTCTTTAAATGGGCTGGCCTGATTATCAATTTGGGCGACACGTACGGGCATAATCACCTGGCTGGCCCCGGTCAAGATTGTCAAGCGAACCGGCCCTGGGGGTGGCCATGCTAACGGCCAGTATGATGTAGATACGGCAACACGGAATCGATGCCCGACAGGGAATGTTTGGGCAATATCATTTAATTTGACCCGTACCCGGTATTGCTGTTCTGGTTGAAGCAACTCGGGGTTTTCGTGGTTATCACGATGGCAAAGATTCAGGATGCCGTAAGTGACTCTTGTTACCTTGTCATCCGGGGCAATATCAGACAGGCGAACGGCAACCATAGCCACTGGCTTATCAGCAGAGAGAACAAGCTCGACCACCGGTTGCCCAAGAACCTCCATGATTTCTTCCAGTGGTTCGCTATCAAAGACAAGCGCGCCGCCGTCTTCCTGTCGTTGATCATGTGGCAAGTCTGGGGTTGCGCTGTATGAGCACCATTTTCCGGCAAACAAACCTACACTCAATGGAGACTGAATCGTTTCAAAAACTTCCGGAGAATGACCGAAGCCCGGAACGATCCCTCGCCAGCCAAGCGTATATGGTTCTGGCTTGATGCTTTGCGATGGCCATTCTTGCTCACTAACCCACCTCCCCGGGCGCATTTTGTAGCTGGTGGTTGGCGGCACGCTGTCTAGCATGTAGGCACGCAGCATCGGTTCCTTCATAATGCCATTGTCTACCCCTTTCAACCAGTAATCCCACCACCTCACTACTTCTTGCAGAAAGCCGATTGCGGGTCCAGGGATCCCATCGTGAGGGTAACGGTGGCTCCATGGGCCGACCAATCCAAGTCGGGGGCAGTCCAGCCGCTCCAGAAGTCGGAACACTGCATTTGTGTAACCGTCTGCCCAACCACTAACCGTCATTACTGGGACTTTGATGGCGCTAAAGTCTTCACAGATTGAACCATGCTTCCAGTAATCGTCACGCTGTTGATGGCGTAGCCAGGTATCAAGCCAGAGGCCACTCTTTTCAAGACGTTCAAACCACATGCCACGCCAGGCATCACCAACAATTTCCGGGTCAGGTGGCATCGAATTGTACGCGAACATGACGCTTGCCCACGACAGGTTGTCGCCGAGGAGACAACCACCCATGTAGTGTACATCATCAGCATACCGATCATCAGTGGAAGCGACACTGATAACAGCCTTCAATGCGGGCGGTTGTCTTGCGGCAATTTGCAGACCATTAAAGCCTCCCCAGGAGATACCAATGATGCCGACGTTGCCGTTACACCAAGGTTGTTTTGCCAACCATGAAATGATCTCCTCGCCATCTGACAACTCTTGCTCAAGATATTCATCGGTCAAAAGCCCTTCCGAATCTCCACTACCGCGCAGGTCGACGCGTAGTGCAGCATAACCGTGCCCGGCATAATAGTGATGCTGGTTTGTGTCACGCAGACGCGTGAAATCACGTTTACGATATGGAATGTATTCGAGAATTGCTGGTACAGCCTCACGTTCAGCACCTTCTGGCAGCCAGAGGCGTCCAGCCAGTCGGATGCCATCTGACATAGGGATCCAAATATTCTCGAACGTATTAACCTCACACGGAAAAGATTCAACGTACTGCATCTAAAGCTCCAGGTTGGTCAAAGATTCAAATTCAAAAGGGAGTCGTTTCATGCATTGTTGGTATTTCCCCACCAGCTCCTCTTCACTTTCTCCGCCGATAAAAATGTTGGCATACTCAAAGCTGTAGCTGTCCGTATCGGCAACATTAGAAAGTCTATCCCCCTCATTGACCCAGACCACAACCAGAACCCCATCGACATCTTTCTGCAGCGCTTCGATCTCATCACGACGCGGAACACGTCGCACGATTGCATCGCCACTGTACCGACGCACCATGAACTTGGTCGCCATCGAATAACGACCTTTCCCCTGCGGGTATTCGGGTTTGCGGCCAAGCCCCAAGTCAACCATGACCTCCTGATGCGACGCCCCTTCAACGAAGTAAAAGAGTGGGCAGTGTGATTTTGAAATACGTGGGTTGATCTCAAGCAGGGAAATACGCCCCGTCTCGGGGTCATGAAAAAACTCGATATTAAAGGGTTCGTTGTTAAGCTTGGTCCGTTGCATGACGCGGACAGTGACATCTTTCATTTGTTCCAGAACGTCCTGGGGGAGACGGGAGGGATAGTGATAACGACTAAAGCTGGATGGATTTTCTTCGCGCAACGAGTCGACGATACCATAAATTGTGGTTTTCCCATCGAATACGTATCCTTCGAGTGTGCACTGGTTCTTTGCTGAGATAATCTCCTCAGCGATGCAGTAATTACCATTGATCGGAGCTATCTTCGATGGTGTGTCAGCCTTTTGGAAAATCTCATTGAAAGGATCAGAAAAACGACCAATGCCCTCTCTGATTTTTGGAATAACAGCATAGAAGTCATCACTGCTTTCAATGCGAAAACCTAGAATGGAGGAATGTGCCTTAACAGGCTTTACCCAGAAAGGGAAGCTAAGGTTGACCTGGTTCAGAGCCTCTTCGTCGAAAGGATTGAAAGGTACAACTCTGGGGATTATTACCTGCGCGACTTCACGTTGTACCAGACGACTCCAATACTTGTGTTCGCAGCGTAAGATGCTTTCGATGGAAGTTGTTGGTAATCCTGCTGACTGGCGCAAGATCGGCAGCATAAGCGTTGCCGGGAAATCCCAAAAAGAGACAATGGCGTCGACTGAGCCTTGAAAATTTGCAAGCTTCAATCGTGCTTCGTCTAAAAGATCGGACATCGCATAGTTGGGTGATTGGATAATTTTTTCTGGAGGGAGGAGTGCATGAAATTGAAAATTGTCAGCATGGTGGATCGTGCCGAAAAGCGTACTGGTAAACTCATCAAGGGCCAGAACAAAGATATTTTTCTTCATTTGCCACTCCTTTGCGAGGTCACCTCAACTTTAACTTGAAGTGGTCAAGCGTCAAGAGAACACTTCATATTTCAGCCATGCAACAAGGGTTTTATTGTCACGTTCGATGAATCAATGATTCTGTGATTATTTCTTAAAAGCCAAGACTGCCACGAAACTTTCAGCGTTACTGGATTGCAGGAGAAGTAAGAACTTTGAATGAAGATTTAGGTACGGTGATAGCTTTTCACTCTTGAGGTGTTCGGTACAATAGAGTTATGCGTTCGGTCTTCTATCCACATCTGGTCAATGGACCCTTTGGAGATCCGGCTCTCTTTGTACGTATCGCGCATCGAGGACAGGCCCTGCTGTTTGACTGCGGCGAATTGCAGGCTCTTAGCCCTCGCGAACTCTTGAAGCTCCATGCGGTGTTCGTGACCCACGCTCATATCGATCATCTGATCGGTTTCGACCACTTGCTGCGAACTTTTCTCTATCTTGATAGGCAACTGTATATTTATGGGCCGGCGGGGCTGATTGATAAGATCAGGCAGCGCTTGGCAGGTTATACCTGGAATCTGATCGAAGGGTATCGTTTTGTACTGACAGTGCGCGAATGGGAAGCAGGAGAGGTCAGGGAATGTTCATTCCATGCTGAAAACCGTTTTGCACCAGGTGTGTTGCTCAGTTGGCCGAGTATCGATGGCTGCTTGGTCGCAACTCCCGACTGGACGGTACGCGTGGAGTCATTGTCACATGGAAATATCGTATCTCTGGCATTTTCACTCGAGGAAACCCTGCACGTAGCGATTCACAAGGACGCATTAATTACTCATGAATATCAGTCAGGCCCCTGGCTCAATCAGTTCAAGGGCCTGGTCAGACGCGCTGAACCTGACTGTCATGAACTGGAGGTGCCATTGGTGAAAGGTGGTTTCAAGACTGTGTCGCTGGGGGTACTGAAACAAACCATTACCCATTGTGAAGCTGGCATGAAAGTCGTTTATGTTGCCGATGCGGCACCGACCACGGAGAATTGTCAAAAGATTATCACTCTGGCAAGGAATGCCCATCTTCTGGTCATCGAAGCGGCTTTTGCGCATGCCGAACTCGACCGTGCCAGGCAGCGGCATCATTTAACGGCACGATTGTCCGGTGAATTGGGCCGTAAGACAGGTGCCGCCAGACTATTAGTCTTTCATCATTCGCCGCGTTATCAGGAGACTCCCGATCTGTTGCGGCAAGAGGCTATGGATGCATTCACAGGGGAATAGAGAAGTCGTGTCGCTCTGGTGGCATAAGTTAAAGAGATGCTTATCCAAGAATTTCGGAGATATGGATTCCTCTGTTGACATAAACTTTCTTGGTTAAGGATATATCCACCCAAAAAAGGCAGTCGATCGGCAGAGTTTCCCAAGATCGTCGTTATTCCTTTTGATCACGACTTCTGAGAAGAAAACCGGCTTCTTATTGATAGAGGTATTCAGTAAGCTCTTTAATACACAAAACTATGGCCGCCTGGATCAATTCCGAGCGGCCATTTTTATTTATCAGGGGTAGTAAGAATTTCGCATTTCTGTCTATTCCAAACCCTACAGCCGATGCGAGAGGATAAACAATAATTACACCTCTTTGACCTTCCATTCGATTGCTATAGATTGGCTGTGTCTTATATTGCAGGGTATGTAGGAATTGCACGATTCAGTCGGTTTTTCTTTAATGAGGCTTCTGACGCAACTTTCAAGACTTCTCAAATTTGATGAAATGTAATAATTCCGGTAGATTGGCGACTGTTTCAGTTGCTTGGTGAATGAGATTTTAGGGGGAAATGTTGAACGATAACTACAGGCCATCCGTGAACGAGTACGGGTTGCCTGTTTTTGTTTCCTTCGTATGGCCTGAGGTTTATGGAGGGTTTAAATGCGTATAGTTGTGATTGACGGCGAAGCCTGTATCAGAGAGACCTTCAAACGGCATTTCGAGGAGAGCGGGCATGAGGTTACTACATTAGACTCTCCGATAGGATGTGATGTATTTGATGGTCATGAATGCACAAAAGACACTCCATGTGGAGATGTCCTGTTCATTGATTACTTCTTAGCTGGGGGCAACGCTTTAGACTTCGTCGAAGAAATGACTGCAAAAGGGTGCAAAGCTATAGTGAGAAACAAATTTGTTATGTCTGGGAACATAGACATGGTTGACCAAGAAAGATCCAATAATTTGGACTGTAACATCATTCAGAAACCATTAAACTTTGACGATCTCGACAACTTGCTAGACAAGTGTTTAAAGAACAAGATGCAAAAAATGATCAAGAAAGCCCTATCCATTGAATAGGCAAGCATTTAAGTAGTAAGGTGTCAGTTGCACGCCCCTGAAACGGTTTTGGTGGTGTGTCAGGACCGAGGTGTTGAGACAGCATGAGTAAAAGAATGTTGAGAGACAAAAGACAGGAAGAAATATGCAATACGAACTAGGAACCCGTCGTCCTGTACTTCGCGGAGAGGATCATTTCATTGCTCCCAGTGCCGATGTTATTGGCAATGTGATTTTGGAAAACCAAGTGAGTGTCTGGTTCAACGTAGTCATCCGAGCTGATTGTGATCTTATTCATATCGGTGAATGCTGCAATATTCAGGATGGTGCAGTGTTGCACACAGATCCAGGGATACAGATGAAGCTAGGGCGGGGTGTCACGGTTGGACATGGAGCCATGCTACATGGATGCGAAGTAGGTGAGCACGCTCTGGTTGGCATTAACAGTACGATTCTTAATAAGGCCAAAATTGGCAAATACGCAGTCATCGGAGCCAACTCCCTGATTGCCGAAAAGAAGGAGATCCCGGACTACTCTCTTGTGATGGGGGTTCCTGGCAAAGTAGTAAAAACGCTGGACCCTGATGTTGCAGAGAAGCTGCTTCAGAAATCCACGCAGGCCTATGTGGACCACCTCTACGAGTATCAGGATGAGCTTAAGGCTCTGGAGTAATATTTCGGGATCAGGGACACCGGATCGAGTGTGTCAGTCGGAGGGTTTTTAGGAATTGCCCACATCAGCGGATTTTGGCTCTCATGAGCTTCTGACACAACATTCGAGACACCTTGATTTTTGATGCTTTTCTCTGATTGGCGTATGTTGGCTACTGTGTCAATTCCTTGCTGGATGAGAATTGTGATACAACGAATCGAATTCATATCTTTAACCGTCTATCTGAGTTGCGACATAAAATTATGAAATACGAAATAAAAGTAATAAAGGATAAAGCGTATGTCTGGATTCAGGTGTACGAAAACATCACTGTAGATATCTACAAAGACTTTGCCGAAAAATCAATCCAGATAGCGAAAGAACATCGTATTAATAAATACTTAGTTGATGTGCGAGAGGCTCGCCTTTTTTCTAGCGCCCTCGATCAATATCGTTTTGGCTACGAGGATATGGAGAACTACTCACTTGGCAAGATTTCAAGGATTGCTGTTCTTGTTAAAGAAAGCGACAACTCCCACGATTTCATTGAAACGATTTTCATAAATGCTGGTTATTCTTGTCGACTGTTTATTGATGCAGACGCCGCAATCAAATGGTTAACAAAATAGCACTAGCTTTAGCGAAGAGCATCGAAACAATAAAGTCCTACAAAAATAACAAATCACCTTATGTTTATTTAAATATTGTTGTGTTTATATTAAGAACATCGTTTCACACAACTCCACTGTGGTTTGTTTGTCGGTGAGCTTAAAGTTTTTCTTGTCAGTCACGACTTACGGGAAGAAAAACAGCTTCTTATTGATCGAGGTATTCAGTAAGCTCTTTAATACTCAAAACTATGGCCACCAGGGTTCAGTCCTTGGTGGTCTTCCCTGTTGAACATCAGATTAGGTTTTGTGATATATTGAATTTACCTCAGTAAGATGAGTGAGGTCTCTTAAAGCCAAAGGAGGAAGATTTTATGTCAGTCTCTGATCCGCCCGACCAGTTAGGGAAAGTATCATCAGTTTGAAACTAATAAACCTGACTCACATTAGTCGGGTGTTCTGATACAGATTCCTGCAACGGGAATCGCAAAGAAAGAAAAGGATAGCAACGCATCTCATGTAACTTCGGGGTGCGTTGTTTTGTTAGGGGATGGTAATCACAACAATT
This sequence comes from Deltaproteobacteria bacterium IMCC39524, assembly GCA_029667085.1. Classification (NCBI taxonomy): domain Bacteria; class Deltaproteobacteria; species Deltaproteobacteria bacterium IMCC39524. Next base: position 135 of record JARUHJ010000013.1, on the reverse strand, counting down.
CTTATGAGTCAGGCCCCATGTGTCAGCATAGTTGTCGCCTCAAATAAATAAAGAGAGGAGACAACCAGTCATGCCAACAAGATATTCCCCCGCCTTTCGTACCCTGATGGTTCAGAAGATGACCGCCCCCGACAG
>JARUHJ010000012.1 GCA_029667085.1 Deltaproteobacteria bacterium IMCC39524 | reverse complement strand
CAAGTGCCGATATAAACCACCGCAAGGAAAACAGCAAGCAGGAATATTATGGAAGGGATAAGCACGTAAAAATCTAAAAACATGCGCATGCAATCCTGGCGAAACTTAGTGGCTTTTTCGGTAAGTCCGAGCATAAGCACCCCCGAAGAGTTGACGTATTGTAAACAAGGTTAGCACTATAGTGGAATGATGCAATTCGATATAAATTACGGCCACCAAGGGTCGAACCTTGGTGGCCATAGTTTTGTCTTCCTAAATGTCTCTATCAATAATAGAGGCGGATAGTTATGTTGTTAAATCAACAACCTCTGCGCTTAAAAGATGATTCTTCATATATTGCAGGCCAGCATCCATAGACGACGAGTATTTATATCTTGTGCTCTGACCAATAGGTTCTTTATCCTTTGCTGTAAATATAAAATAGAGTTGTTCTGTTGATGTCGTGTTGCGAATGTAACATGCCTCTTCGGTGGAGTTCCTTTTGATATTTTCAACTGCTGCCACAACTTCTGACATATTCTCGAAAAAAATACTTACGAACATTCCATCGCAGGGTAGCCTGAAAACAAAGTAGAACTCATCGCTCCCGGCACTTCGTATTTCTATTTTTGATATGTCTTTGCCCGTCATCATTTTTTATTTTCTTTGTGTATTAGTTAATTAAGGTGAGATATCCATTTTGTCCTTTTGAGTAATGACCACTAGGACAAAGATTATCTGGTGCTAAACTACCTTCTTCAGATTCATATTTCTTACGCTTACACATATCAGATAACGCTCCTAGACAATAACTTTGAATTATGACTTGGTAGTGTTTGCCAAAGTTATCTTTGAACTTAGCGAAAAAGGGACACCGCTTCATCTTTTCACAACCCATAGCAACCTCCTTCAAAGGGGTTAGAGGATTGCTCTCTAGTGGGTGCTGAAAAAAAATACACCCACCTCCGAATAGAGAAAGTGGGCGTGAAATTGTTACTTCCCACCCTCTTCGGTGGCTCGGCTATCCATTATGGACCCGTGGCTTTGCGTCACCGGATTACTCCGGTTTTGCCATTGTCGGAGAGCACATTAACTTCTTATAAGTTTAGGCGAAATTTAAAGAATGTCAATCTTTCAAAGACTTGTTGGAACAAACCCTGATAGCAAAAGTTGTATGCATCAAAAGCTTCCTGAATGTCCCTATAAAAAGAAGCCGTTTTTCTTCTCGTAAGTCGTGACTTATAAGAACGTTTTTTCCGCAAGTCGAGATATTTGATATGATTAGAGCCATGGAAGGTCTGCCCAAATATTTCATGACTTACAATGGAGGCTCTGATGGCTGATGAGGTCTTCGATTTCGAGAAACTGCACACCCGCTACAGGCCGAAGATTCACAGATACTTGTGTAGACTGGCGGGAGAAAATGAAGCTGAGGACCTCTGCCAGGAGGTGTTCGTCAAGGTCGAAAGGAATCTGACCTCTTTTCGCAATGAAGCACAGCTCTCCACATGGCTCTATCGGATCGCCACTAACAGTTTCTACGACCGATTGCGCAGCCCCTCCTTTAAGCAAAAAAGCAAAGAGGATCCAATTGGAATCGATGACAATACCCTTGAAAAGCGAGATTTTACTACTCAGCAGCAAACGCCCGGAATCGACCAGCAGGTTATCCGTGATGAAATGAATGCCTGTATTCGGGGATATATCGATCAACTCCCAGAGAATTATCGGACAGTGCTGCTGCTCAGCGAAGAAGAAGGGTTCAAGAACAGAGAGATCGCGGAGATCTTGCAGGTCAGCCTCGACAACGTCAAGATCCGTCTCCACAGGGCCAAAGCCAAGCTAAAAGTCAGCTTACAAGGCAACTGCAACTTTTATCTAGATGAACGTAGCGAAATTTCCTGTGATCGCAAACAGAAGCGTGACAGAGAATAGTGAGCTGTCACGCCTGTCATAGTTTTGTCGTGTCTCCCTTATAACAGAAAAATTCTCGCCAAGCGTATCCATTCACCTTCCACCGCCGTCTATTAAGACAGAAGGGAGGTGATATCCATGACCATAACTGAAATTGCCGAATACTGGTGGCTGCTGCCTTTGTTGCTTATGTTCTTTTGTTGCTTTTGGAAGGGCGGTTGTTGCTGCGGTTCTGGTCGCCATTATCGAGACTCTGACCAAGGCAACGATCAGTCACGTTAAACTCTACGGTAAAAAATGAAGAGATAGCCAGCCAATATTTACCAGTGCGTTTTAACCAACATTTAATACAGTGCAAAACAACGATTAAGGAGAAAAATTATGACTGAAACGACACAACAGAATGACAAAACAAGCAAGTGCAGCGAGAGAGATGAAAAGCAGGCCTGCTGCGAACAGATGTTTACGATGATGCAAAAGTTTATGGGTGACGGAAAGGGCGGTTTTGATTGTGCTGATATGATGGAGAAAATGGGCTGCAGCACACCGCAAAAGCCATAGTAATAAATGAATCACCTCAAATGGCCACCAAGGATCATCTCCAGGTGGCCATAGTTTTGTGTATTAAAGAGCTTCCTGTGTACATCTATCAAAAAGAAGCCAGCTTTCGTCTAAGAAGTCATAATGATATAGGCATGTTACTAATAAAACTCTTCATCTCTTCCACAGAGAAACCACGCAGTGTCTGAGTGCGCACGTTGCCGAGCGAACCAACCGTCAGATTCGCAGTCATTGCAGCTTCCTCGTCGCCCTCCACGATAACCACCATGTCGTAATTACCCTGAGTATAATAAACACTCTTGACCGTACCACCCTGAGCTTCCACCAATGCCTTAAATGATTCAAAACGCGCTGGAGAATCCTTTATGTTCCGAATCCCCTGATCGGTGAAGTTTATAAGTGTAATAAACGTTGCCATAGTCTTCCTCCTTCAGTAATAGCTGCGCTCTGGTAGTTGCTATGAATCGCCACCAGTGTTCTAGGCACTCCCATGTTTGTAACTCTGCTTTTGATATCACCTCCTTCTGCATATGGCAGAAGGTCATAAATAAAAAGGCCGACTCCACCATAAGGGTTTAAATCCTTCGGCAGTTCGGCCATCTTCGTGTCGTTTTTGAGGGGGTAAAGATCCGCCACTTTCCGTCCCACTCTTGCGAGAAGGTTGGCTTTGTCGGGAAATAGTTTAGCTATGTTCTTTACGTTAGCTCTAAAAGTAAGTCTGTCAAGATATCTTGTTTCTCCTCCTAGATCGCTTCGAGGAGCTCAGATTGGCAGAAATGCAAGATTCTTACTGACCCTGACAAATAAAAAAGGCCACCTGGTAACAGGTGGCCATAATTATGTGAATAATCTGTCTCTTAGGGGAGCTTACGCAAACAATCAGTCTAGATATAAACCTATTTAGCTCTCCCGGTATAAAAGTTTGGGAGGAGCAGTCAGTACATTCTCTGGTTGCTGTCCACGTTATAACCATTTGGGCCAAGGTCAGCAAGCGGGGTAGATCCCATGTCCTCCTCATAACCTTTGCGTCGGCAGACATCATGGAGGTCGCCTTCGCAGTAGGTCTCAATGAGAAGTTGATGCAGCATGTTATTGTTAGGATTTTTGTTATATGTGCGATTAAACGCACATGCTTTAGAACGGTTACACATAAATAAAGCTCCGAGGGTGGATTTATAAAATATAGTTAACAGCTGTTTTTTAATTATTATTTAGCTCAGGCGAAATGCAACTTAAGGGCCATAAGTAAGCAATCTTAAGCGGTTATAATTGTTTTTTGTGAGGAGGAATGGCTTGCATCGTTTCAAATGTTGCAAGCTATTAAAATCACTGACAAATAGTTCTGGTTGTTGGGCTTTTTTTTATAATTGGCTGGGCCTAACAATGATTTGGTCCCAGGAAAGGTTGAATGGAGAGGGAATGTGGTGCGGTATATCACTGTAGCAACAGAAGTAATTTCACACAGGCTCTTTGAGGTTCTCAGATAACCCGATATTTGAGAATGGGTTTAAGGGAGAGATAGCGTTCAGCGGTAAAGAGGAGATATTTACTAAAAGTCCTCTCGCATTGTTTTGATGATAAGAAGTGGCAAGTTTGAGGTGTTTACTAGAAACCCTGATAAATAAAAACGGCCACCAAGGATCGTCCCCTGGTGGCCATAGTTTTGTGTATTAATAAGCTTACTGAATACCGCGATCAATAATAAGCCGGTTTTCTTCTCATAAGTCGTGACTTATGAGAAAGATGGCAATACCTATGCTTCAAGAACTGTAAAGGAAATTGTTTCGCCGTGAGCCAAGTCTTCTGATTCGGACCTAATACCCCCATGATAATTACCTAAATTATATTTTTCAGGTTATTCAGTCTCTCCTTTATTTCTTTAGGATGCTGACAAGCGAAAGATAAATCCGTTGATTAAGTAATGGCCCATATTGAACTATTTGTCTCAGCGCTTTAATCTTGAAGGTCGGCCCGCCGGCGATGTAGGTCAAGACTAATCTGTGCCTCTTCTACAAGCTCCTCAATCCTATTAAGCCTAAATGGTTTTTGCACATAGGTAATCCCAAGCTCGCTTGCTTTTTTCATGGCTTTTTCCGGGAGGTTTGCTGACATTAAGACTCTATTTTCCGGAGGTGATTTGCAGCCTCGTCTTAATAAGCTCTCAAAAAAATGGAGGCCTGTCATGTGTGGCATGGAAAAGTCGACAAAATAACCGTCAGCACAGGCAACATCATTAGAGCATTGTGCTTTTTGACAGACAGGCTCTGCTAAGGGATGCTCAGCACAAACTACTTCGTGCCCCATGCGCGTAAGATGTATACAAAATAAATTTCTTATTTCTTCGGAATCATCAATGATGGTGAATCTGAGTTTCATAAAAAGCCCCCGACCTTTAACCATCAAATTTGCGAGATCGACAATTCAAACAGAAATTGTAATTTTGAAAGTTGTATTAAGTTTTACTGAATGTGCATGCAAAAGGAAAGATGGCAAAAAACACTATTAAATAACTACTTTTTGTAGTTGTTTTTGGGTGCGCTTAATAGTTATTCATTTGTCAAAAGGAATGTTCTAAGAGATGTTTCTGGGCATACCTCTAGCCTTTTCCTAATGTTTTGTCTTTGGACGGCTATTGTGGCGGGAGATAAATTTAAATGGCTTGCGATCTCTTTTGTAGTCATACCCTGTTTAATGAGGTTGGCAACTTGGATTTGGGCAGGAGTCAGTTTTGAGATATGGTTCGTAAGTCTTGGCAAAAACGGGGAGATAATATGGTTCAGGTTTGACTCAAGAATATCCAGAGATTTTTTTAGGTTATGGTCTGATGCTTTGTTTTTTAGCCTCCTCAGTGTAGGCATTAAAAGTTTCTCGACGTTAAAAAGGACATTTTTTTCAAGCTGTTCTTTATTCTTTTCCTGCTGCTCTATCAAGACTTTTAAGGCTATGTTGGTTTCCTCAAGACTCTTGTTTCTAAGGCGTAATTCTTTTTTAGCGTTCAATAAGTCTAACTCTGATTTTTTTCTCTCTGTGATATCGTGTTCGATAGTCAGAATAACCGGTGGTTTGTTAGTAAATTGTACATAGCTAGCATGAACCTCGACAGGGAATATAGAGCCATCCTTGCGGACATGATCGGTTTCTATCTTTAATTCTCCTTCTGTGATGATTTGTTTTGTTCTTTCTCTACATATCCGTTTTCCTTCCTTATCATCCAAGAGAATAACGGGCTTACCTATCATTTCCTCACGTGTATAGCCATGCACTTCACAGGCGGCGTTATTAACATCAAGTATTGTTGGAATGCCACTGGATGTGGGGTGGAGTAACATTACATACCCTTTTGCCTGTTCAAAAAGAGCTCTGAACAATTCCTCTCTATCCCGAATTTTATCTTCAGTCGCCTTGCGTTGGGTTATGTCTTGGAAGGTAACAAAAACTTGGTATGGTTTGATCTCTCCTTGGCGAAAGCTTGGTATAGCATTGGCAATAAGCCAAACAAAAGATTCCCTTTTAGGGTTGTAGACGCCCATTACGGCTTCCCTTACCGGGAGTCCTGTACGCAAGGCCACCATTGATGGATGCTGTTCTGGAGGAAGGTCTGTTCCGTCTTCATTGATAACTTTCCAGTCCGGGGAGAAAAACGTGCGCCCAACAAATTGTTCACGGTCCAATCCAAGCATTTCAAGTGCTGCAGGGTTTGCATCGACAAGAGTGCTATCCGCAAGTTGCGTGACAACACCTTGGGCCATGCCCTCAACAAGGATTTCATAATGACGTTGATGCTCAGAATGTTTTATGCCCATCTATTTTCTCCTTGATACAGCTTTGTTTTTATCCATCAAGATGTTAAGTAAATAAACTTTAAGCAGATGACTTCAGGTCACACATCTGTGAGGTTAATCATAATTATGTTAGGAAAGTGTTAGTATCTGGAAGCTAATGTGAAAACCTTCTTGTCCATTAATGTCTGACTGTCTTTTCAGGTTAGGAATGGCTCCAAATTTCCTATAAATGTTCCTCTTGCTTTTTAACGAAATGAATACTGTGATTGGAAGTAATTTTTGAACTACTGACAAAAACAAAGGCCACCAAGGATCGTATCCTGGTGGCCATAGTTTTGTGAATTAAACAGCTTCCTAAATATCTCAATAAGAAGCGGTTATTCGTCTAATATGTCGTAATTTTTAACAAAAGACCCTCTGTCTATGTTGGCGGAGGGGCTTTAACGCATTGCGCTTAAATACCTCATAACTTATTGCCGGACACGCATGGTTCCATCCTGCGATCTCAAGACTCTTACACGGTCTCCGTCCTGAAAATTAACGTCGGCCTCTTGAACTACAGCGATAATCTCACCATTATCCAACTCAACGGTTATTTCTTGGCCCTGTACAGTTGTGGCACTTTTTTCAACAGCAGATCCGGTCACTGCTCCGGCAATTGCACCAGTTGCCGTAGCCAACCTTCGCCCCGTTCCTCCTCCAATGGCGCTTCCGGCGATCCCGCCAAGAACGCCTCCCGCAACGGCACCAGCACCAGATTGTGTCCCTTCAATGGTCACAGGTCTTACCTCAAGAACCGCACCGAAGAAAACCTGGTGAGAGATGCGGGCCTGGTCGCGAGAATAGACTTGTCCCGAAGTGCTGGGAGGAGCGCAGCCAGGGAGTGCGACAACAAACATGAACAGTGTGAAAACAGTAAGAATACAGTTTTTAATAGTCATAATTTTTCTCCTCTCAGAAGTAGTGATTTACAGGAATGTCAGATTGGATTTTATACTACAGCTATCTGTAAACAGGAAGCTCAAGAGTAAGTGCAACAAGTTACTAAGTTTGGATTGCTTTGCCCCTATATGTTTTAAAGCCAGCCATCAGTTGATCGCGCAGAGCTTGTAGCCCGGAGCTGATCGAGACTTTGTAACGATGGGGATTATGGAGACTCACCGCCCCATGGGGCAATTTTCTTAACTGCTCAGCACAAAGGTCGGCGCTGGACGCCAAAGTTGGCAGGACATTAACTATGTCTCCCCCGTTCATAAAAACATGTCTTATGTCTTGGCAGCTGACGCGATCAGGAACTTTATCGCAGCGGCCTGGGTTTGTGGGATCATAGACCGTGTCGCCCTCCTCAAGATTCTCATCCTCCAGGCAAATGACATCCTGAACAAAGTTTCCAGTCTCGTTCAGTAACCGAAGAATTTTCTTACGGTCGGGAAGGGTGGCCTTAGTGATATCCGAGGTTACTTTGAGTCGCGGTTTCCCATCGTAGCGGACCAATTTGTAGATACCACCCAGGGCTCCACCACCTTCTCCGCCTGCGGTGGCCAGGTTGGTCCCAACGCCATAAATGTCAACACGCCCGCCCTCGTTGCGAATAGAATCTATCACGTACTCGTCCAGTTCATTGGAAGCAACAATTTTGACGTCGGGAAAACCTTCATCATCAAACATACGCCTTGCTTCTTTGCTGAGATAAGCCAAGTCTCCCGAGTCGAGCCTGATACCTTTCAGCTCATGTCCCCTTTCACGAAGTTCTTTGGCCACTGTTATCGCATTGGGGATACCACTTGTGAGGGTGTCATAGGTGTCAACCAGGAGGATTGTTTGGTTGGGAAATGCCTCGGCATAAGCCCGAAAAGCCTTCAGCTCATCGTCAAAAGCCATAACCCAACTGTGCGCATGGGTTCCCTTAACCGGGATGCCGTAAACTTGGCCTGCCAAAACATTACTCGTACTGCGGACCCCACCGATGAAAGAAGCTCGCGCTACACTCAAAGCTCCGTCAGGACCGTGCGCACGCCGCATGCCAAATTCGACAACCTTGCCTTCCTTTACGGCCTGCTTGACACGCGCTGCTTTGGTAGCAATCAGGGTTTGAAAGTTGATGACATTAAGAAGGGCTGTTTCTACAAGCTGGGCTTCTGCCAGTGAACCCTCAACGGTCAATAGCGGTTCATTGCCAAAAACAATTGTTCCTTCATCCGGTGCCGTGATGTTGCCGCAGAAGTGAAAGTTACGAAGGTAGTCAAGAAAGTTTGATCGGAAAATACCAAGACTCTTAAGGTATGCGATATCATCATCGCTGAACGCAAGCTGCTCTAAATAACGCAGGGCCGGTTCGAGACCTGCGAAGACGGCGTAGCTACCGTTGAACGGAAGCTTTCGGAAGAAAAGATCAAAGCTGGCCTGTTTTTCGTGCATGCCGTTTTCATAGTAACCAGCAAGCATGGTTAATTCGTAAAGATCTGTCATTAAGGCAGAATAGCTCATGTGCCTTCCTTGGCGGCCAAGTCAAACAAATCAGAGAGCAGTCTCCAGTTCCGCAGCACTTAGGACAATTTCGATCCTGACGGTTTTTATTTTCTCCAGCATCATCTGTGCTCCTTTGCCTATGGGTGCTTTATGCGTTGTCAAAGAAGATGCATGTTTAATGTGAAGTATACTCAGAATTGAGGAACATAATAGCAGATCCAAATATTAGACATGTGTCTTTGATTCTTTTCTGTCGCAAAAGAATCAGGGGGTTGGGATATGTCTTCGCAGCTAGTAAGTCAAAGTTGATTCTGCAAGTCTTTTTCACAAACTTGAACCTTGCGAAAGGATATTTACTGTTTATCCTCCAGCATTGTTTTTGTGCTTTTGAATTGCCCAAATATGAAATTCTTACTGGTCCTGACAAACAGGAAAGGCCCGCAAGGATCGAATTAGATTACCCGTTCACCTTTTTAACAGTTCAAGCAGGTTTTAAACAGTTGAACAGTTGTTACATGTTGCAAATACTCCAAAAAAGGAGACAAGTTCTGTTCGCATATAAACTGTTTTGAAACCAAAGTAGGTAAAAAAGTTTAACCAATTTCTTTAAAAAAAAGCACCTTCAGTGGATTGTTTCATCTCTATTCACATGCGATATTTATGGTCCGAAATCGTTCCGGAAACCAAACAAAGCGAAAGCAATCCCCCTGGCAAAAAAACCACTCTTTCTGCTAACCACAAACAGCCATGAGGTCGTTGATGAATAGCCACCAGAGACACTCTGCACTACAAGTTAATTTCGTGTGCCCAAGTTGCATACAATCTTTTACCTACGACACATACGACCTGAAAGTCGGCAGAGCGATTATCTGCCCAAAATGTCAAATTCATTACATCTGCGGCACCAAAGAACTTTTTACAGCGCTCAAGCACATCGGCCAGTTGGCCAGATGACAGAAGGAAGATTAATGATGGACAACGAATGGTATGAAAAGAAACCGATTCGCAAATGGCATCAGATGTCGGACGTGGAAAGGCGTCAGGAACTGGAAATGATCAGTCGTAGTCAACTCTCCAAGGTGGCGATCCTGCTTCTTCAGCAGGGGCTCCAGAAGATCATATGAAGAGGGGGGCGTGGGGCTTAGAAATCGAGGACAAAAGATTTCTGCTTTTCTCTTCATTTAACTTACGCTCTAGACCATCAGGAAATGTCTGACAGTCTGGAATCATGTTTAAGAACAGTAAGTTAAGCAGCTACAAAGTTGATTTATAAAAAAATCCACATAAAAGGAGATTGAATTGTGTACCAAGAATCCATGAAACGGCTTGCCTTATTCATTTTCGTGATTTCAACAGGTTTTTTTCTCACCGCTTGCGGTGGTGGTGGCGGTGGTGATAGCAGCACATCGAGTGATGTCTCAGCGACCACCCCAAGTTTACAATCATCCACGGTTACGGGGGTACTGTCCACTCAATCGAGTGCGATAACCAAACTCATTGATTTGGTCACTCCGACTGCCGCAATCGCTGTTATTCCGGCGACCATATATCTCGACGATTCTTCAAATCCAGTTTTCCCGAATGCCCAGGATCGCTTCACAATCAGCAATGTCGCGAATGGTGATCACTCGCTGTATATCCAGATGGGCGACGGTACGGAGATGGAATTTCAATTCCGAATGGCTGCCGGTCGCGGACTAGATTTCGGCACCATGACTCTGGCAAACGGTCAGGTCCGGACCTTTACCGGTTTCAATGGGTATCATTTCGGTTGGGTCGATGAAAATGGCGATGGCTTCAATGACAACTTTGCGGATGCTGACGGTGACGGTGTGTGTGATCAAGGCTATCACTACTCCGGCTATACCTACCGTATGGACCTGGGGTACAGCGATACCAACAATGATGGACATAATGACCTCTTCATCGATGCAGACGGCGACGGCAGCAACGACCTGACTGGCCGCTCCTATGGATACGGTTTCGGGCTTATTGATGAAGATAACGATGGGATCAATGACCGTTTTGTAGACGAAGATGGTGATGGAATCTGCGATCTCACTGGCATGCCTTACCAACATCCTTTTGGCTGGAGTGATGATAACAATGACGGTATGAATGACAGATTCAGGGATGTAAATGGCGATGGAATTAACGACATCACTGGAATCCATTATGTGGGAATACCGGGTTGGGCTGATCTAAATGACGATGGTTTAAACGATTTCTTTGCTGATGCAGACGGCGATGGGATGAATGATATCGGGGCTGTCATAATGCCCTACGGCCATGGATATGGCTGGGTTGACGAAAATGGTGATGGCGTCAATGATCGCTTCATTGATGCTGATGGCGATGGTCTCAACGATCTCGCCAGTGGGCCTTTCGCTGGACAGAGTTCCTGCTACGGCTACATGGCAAGTTATCAGGATGCTAACGGTGACGGGATTGATGATGTCTCCGGCATGCCCTTCCGGCATGGTTTTGGCTGGGTCGATAATGACGGCGATGGTATCAATGATGTCTTTGCCGACGCCGACGGAGATGGCGTTAATGATTATTTCGGCTTTCGTTATGACGGGGGCGGATACCACATGAGCCAAAACTTTAACAGTCCAATGGGTACTCAGAACCCTACTTGGCCGATGGGGCCTGGTGGGGGCGGGATGATGAACTTTTAACGATAAAGCCCTCTCAAGTGAAAAGCTATCAAAACATGTTTACAGAGTAAGCAGTTCTAAATCAATCACAACAAAGCCCCGTCGAAACCTGGCGGGGCTTTGCTTTAAAATCATAATTTTTAGGAACTTTGTTTAAGCAGGTAATTTGCAGGCTTTCAGTGAAAGGGTGTTTACTGGAAATCCTCTCGCATTGAATTGCCACGCTAAGATTGGCTAAATTGCGAAATTATTGTTACCCCTGATTTTTAAAAATGGTTTTTGGGTGTAGCGGGTGTCTACTGATGGAAGGAGTAGAGTTCTTATAAATCCTACTGCATTGCTTGGCACGTATGAAATCGACAAATTTGAGTAATTCTTACAACCCCTGACATATGAGAAAGTTTTCGACTCTATCGGTAGACAACACTTCAAAGAGTGTTATGAATTAAACAACTCTGCTGCCTTTGCTTTTCCTTCCTTTTGAGGCACAGAGATTTAGCCTCACCACACCCCCCTGTGAGTGAGGCATTTTTTTGTCCTATGCCGGCAACAAAAAAAAGGCCACCCGCTTCCAGGTGGCCATCATTTTGTCGTCTTAAATGTCTCTATCAATAAGAAGCCTGTTTTCGTCTCATATGTCGTGCAACTGACACACTTTCTAACGCCATTGAACTGAGCGGCGGATCACCTAAACGTGTAGCTTCTGAATATTTTTCGAGAAGCAAGGCCGTGTATCCCGTCCGCCCCTCTTGCGATTTGTTATGCTTACTCCTTGTGGCGCCAACATTAGCAACGCCGTGAAGCCTTTTTCTGCCACCACATGGAACCTCCGCAAAGCGTTACTGTAAGGAGTGCAATCGCCCATTTAGGGATGGTGAGGGTGCTAGCGCCAAATATTCCAATGTAAACGGCAAGCATGGGTGAGCCACAGCAGCCGGCAAGAAAACAGCCTGCGGCAGCGAGTCCAGCTGTCAATATCGTCCCTCCTGCTGCGCCTGCTGCTGAAGATGTGGAACGGCAGGCCATGAATAACATGAACGACCATGCCGAAAATGCAGCGCCGAGGGCGTAAGAGGCACCGAGAAACACATCCCCATTTTCAAAGTAGCCAGAAAGGGTTGGTGACGGCCCGCAACCGGGATCACTGACTACCAACAGGTATAGAAGGTGTATGGTGAAAACGGCGACAAAGACTGCCGCTGGGATGAGTTTTTTCATTGAGGCCTCACAGGTGGATCAATATTGGGCGTAACATGGGTTGAACAAGCGAGTACGCTTCATATGCACTCGCAGGCAACCTTTGAGGTTTGTGTCTCAAATACTTAATGCTGCGAGATAATCAAGTTAAGACTGTTGTATATCGAAAAATAAAACCCGGGTTAAGGCCATTTTCTGATCATAACAAAACAGGCTACCCGTAGTTCATCGGATAGCTTATAGATAATTGATCATATTCCCCATGGATTCTCACTTACCAAGGAACTGTCACACTAGGCAATATACTATATATATACTTTAACTGTCTTATAAGTTATGTCAGCGGCAAATGAGGGCTGAAATCAGCTTCTGCGTACGATTCTTATAAACCCTGCATTCCAGTAAAAAAGGCCACCAAGGATCGAACCCTGGTGGCCATCGTTTTGTGCAATAAAGAGCCTACTGAATATCTCGATCAATAAGAAGCCGGTTTTCTTCTCGTAAGTCGTAAAAAATAAAAAAGGCCATTTGTTTACAAATGACCATAACATCAATAAAAAGTAGAAAAAATTCACTGCAAAAACTATTTTCTAAATAGAGACAACATAATTGATGTGACTCTTAGCTTAACCGGACCAAAGCCTAATATCTTAGATATAAACCCAGCTTGTGTTTTTGGTCCAATAAGAGCAACTATTCTGTGTGCAACTCGAAGCTCAATTGTTAAATCAATATCTTGCAAGCCTTGATGCAAGACTCGCAATAAACTTTCACGCTGCCGCCTCTCGACAAATGGCTTTTTAAAAGGATACTGAGCCCAAAGGCTTGGGAGAACAATTGAAACTACTCCATTTTGAGCACCCACCGAAATCTCTTTACCGCTCTTGTCACTAAGAGATAATTGTGCAGTGACATCCAAAGGCATAGTCATCGAATCCTATTTTCCTTTTGCAGTATCTCTTGTTCTAATTTTTAATGTTCCGTTAATTTTCCAGAGGGCATAGTTTGATTCATCTCCTGTTCCCGTAGGAATAGAGATTTCCATATTGTCGAACTCGTAAGATATTTCAGCTCCTCGGCCTGTGAGTTTATCATAGAGCTCAATCGCCATATCTGACCATTCTTTCTCTGCCATAACAACCTCCTTTGTTTTTTTTAACATCATATTTACATCTATCTTGTTTACTTCTAATGTCAAGTCTTGATCATTTTAAAACTTCTGTAATATAAAAAGCCCCCAATCCTAAGATTGAGGGCTTTCGTGTTTTATAAATGGTGCAGTCTAGGAACACCTAATTCCCCGAAGACTGAGTGGCCACTTGTGGTTAAAAAGTTCTCAAAACAGGAGGGGCAGAACCAGCGCCCCTGGCAGGAGGATATTTACACCGCCCCCAACGTTCCTGACCAATCAACGCCCAAAGTATGCTGTTAAAAAGGCCCTACCTAATACACCCACACCAAACATATTAAATTGGCAAACAGCAGGTGTGGTCTCAGCATCAATTGGTAGTGTCTCAACTGGTAAGGCAGAAACGCAGAAAACATAACGATGCTTGCCGTGCCCGGGCGGTGGTGCTGCTCCACAGAAGCCGGCAAAACCTGCATCACTTTTTAGCATTTTTGCGCCTTCAGGAAGCAACAAGCCGTCAGGGTTACCTGCGCCAGTGACTAAAGAGGTGATAGAGGCGGGTATATTGTAAACAGTCCAGTGCCAGAAACCACTCACCGTTGGGGCATCTGGATCGTAGCAGGTTACTACAAAGGATTTTGTGCCTTCTGGAAAGCCTGACCAACTGAGCGAGGGTGAGATGTCTTCACCGCCATCAACACCGAACGCCTTACTTAATTGCGGTGGCGGCATAGTGCCACCATCCTCAATATCTGTAGAAGTAACGTCAAATAATGGAGCTTCAGGTAGTGAGTCATAGGTATTGTAGCTAAAGGGTACAGTCATGATGATCTCTCCTTAAATTGCAGTGTCATTGAGAAGGAATCACTTTCAGGGGGTTGGGGCACTCACCCCGAGTGGTCAATTTGGAGATCAGTTTCATTGCGAAGTGTAGTCGAAGCAGTATTCTTGTCAAGGTTTGACCCAACTTCATTATCAATGACGTGAGTGTCTAAACGAGCAAAGTTGGCTACTTTTGTTTGGTGAATAGAACCGATTATCAGATGTCTTGAGTTTTAAGAACGGATTTCAAGCAGGCAGGGAATGTGATCCTTTCGAGCGGATATTTACTGAAAGTCCTCTCGCATTGTTTGGCAAGTCTGAAATTGGCTTAAACGCGAGATTATTGAATACCCTGATAAATAAAAACGGCCTCCAAGGATCGAACCCTGATGGCCATAGTTTTGTGTATTAAACAGCTTCCTAAATGTCTCTATCAATAAGAAGCCGGTTTTCCTCTCATATGTTGTTAGTTATAGGAACAAAACCAAAGTTTGTTACCTTCACTGTCCAGGAAACTTCCGACAAATCCAGTTTTGGTTGGTTCCACATCATCGGAAATAGTTACACCGCGCTCTTTGAGCGTCTTTACAAGAGTGCGGGCATCATCCACTTGTAAGGTAATCCGTGGACTAGGCTCCGAACTCGGCTCCGCATACCAATCCTGCTTGAGCAATAAGATCGTCTCGCCGAGAAGGTATCCGTAGGGTTCTCCAGGGTGGTTGGCGGCAGGCAGGCCGAGCACCTTGCCGTAAAAGCTGTCTGCTCTTGCTACGTCAATTACGGGCAGAGCAACTGCCTTGACACCTAGAAACGCCATACTTTTTTGGCTGAATTCTGTCATGTTGGAATCCCTTTATTTTGTTTTTTATTTTAGATGTTTATGTGTCTGCTAATTATCTTATCACTTATTGGACTTGTGTCATGTTCACTCAGGGCGCTGATCAAATTTAAGAATGACGCATTAAGAACGTGAAGGCAGTTACACTTTGACAAATTAGAAAAGGCCACCAAGGAACGTACCCTGATGGCCATAATTTTGCGCGTTAAAGATGTTCCTGAATACCTCCCGTTGTGCCTTCCAAAAAAATTACATAATCTGTGATTGTTGTTCGATGGCCGACAAGACAATAGCCACGGAAAATTTATCCTCTGGGAGAGGCTCAATCGTCTTGCCAACTATTTCACTAGCCTTACTTGAAAAGCCTGGGTAATAGCCTTCTACAATAATGTGGAGTCTATAGAGAGGTAGTTTTAAAACTTTTGCCAACTGAGGGAGGTCTTTAAGTGGAACCCTAACATCACCATTTTCAATATTAAAAATGATGCTAGGGTCAGTGTAGCCAAGAAAGCTTGC
Organism: Deltaproteobacteria bacterium IMCC39524; assembly: GCA_029667085.1. Lineage (NCBI taxonomy): Bacteria > Deltaproteobacteria > Deltaproteobacteria bacterium IMCC39524. Next base: position 5,548 of record JARUHJ010000012.1, on the reverse strand, counting down.
GATGACACTTGGGTGAAGGTTAATTTTGTGCCTTGCGTTTTTGAGTTGTTGACCAACCATGCGGTATCGACGACAAGAACCCTGGTAGCCCATGATTACCTCCAAGGCTACCTAGTTTATCGCAGTACTAGAAAGTTCCAACCTAGTCTGAGAAATAAGATTGGCCACCCGTTTTCAGGTGGCCATCATTTTGCGGATTAGAGAGCTTACTGAATACCTCTATCAATAAGAAGCCGGTTTTCTTCTCGGAAGTCGTGATAAACAAGAAAACCATTCATTACCTTTCTAGTCATATTTAACGGTAAAACAATAAACAAATATATAAAATTTTCTTGACAGGTAAAGTCGTCTTTCCTTATCTTGATAACGGTTTTCAATTTCACTTTTTAGGAGAAGTAAATCATGAAGTTTATTAAGTACCTTGTGACATCCTTAGTTTTAGCTGTTTTTGTTGTAGGCCCTTCTCTAGCTTTTGCTGATGAAATCGTAGTCTATTCAGCTCGTAAAGAGCACCTCATCAAACCGCTCTTCGATGAGTACACAAAACAAACAGGAACTAAGATTAACTTTGTCACTGATAAGGCAGGTCCTTTGCTCCAGCGCCTTAAGGCAGAAGGTAAAAATACTAAGGCAGACCTGCTAATCACTGTTGATGCTGGCAACCTCTGGCACGCAGCGAATGAAGGATTATTGCAGGCTGTTGATTCGGAAGTCCTCAAAAAAAACGTCCCACTCAACCTACGAGACAAGAACAATCAATGGTTCGGCCTTTCAAAACGTGCCCGCACAATCGTCTATAGCACTGAACGCGTTGCGCCTAAAGAATTGTCGAGCTACGCCGCGTTAGGTGATGAGAAGTTCAAAGGCAGGCTCCTCCTGCGAACCTCTAAGAAGGTTTACAATCAGTCTTTAGTCGCGATGATGATTGCAGAATATGGAGAAGAAAAAACAGAACAAACTGTTCGCTCATGGATCGCAAATCTAGCAGCCGATCCGTTCTCAAACGATACTAAAACCATGGAAGGAATAATAGCTGGTCAAGGTGACGTTGCCATCGTCAACACCTACTACTTTGGGCGTCTGTTGCGTAAAAACCCCGACCTAAAGCTGGCACTCTTTTGGCCGAACCAAAACCAAGCTGGCAGTGGTGTCCATGTTAATGTCTCAGGAGCAGGCGTAACAAAATATGCGCAAAATAAAGAAGCAGCCATCAAGTTCCTTGAATGGCTTTCTGGTAAGCAAGCTCAAAACCTGTTTGCCGATGCCAATCTGGAATATCCAGTTAACCCAGAGGTCTCCCCAAACAAGGAAGTCGCCGCTTGGGGCACATTCACAGAAAGCCCTTTCAACTTGACGCAAGCGGGTGCTTTGCAATCACAGGCAATCCGCCTGATGGATCGTGCAGGATATCGGTAATTTCAAAATCTACCTCTCGTTGATCTTGATGGCGCCTATGTCAGGCGCCATCAAGAAGCTGTAAGCAGTTAGGTTAAGTTGAAGAGCACAAGTTAACAAGTAGAGGAGAATTGTTTTGCATTGGTCTACTTTCATCATAAAGCAAACAGACGAAAAGAAATGCCTAGCATCTTTTCTTGCCTGGCAAGCTGCTGAAGTGGTTGCCCAAGCCAAACCGGCCAATCTTATCAATATTCTCGACCGTGAACTGGCTTGCGGACGCAACATGTCGTCTCTTTGGGAGAAACACAAAACATCAGTCCTGAAAGACTCAAAAGTTTTAGGCCTGGAGTTAAAACAAAAGAATGATCGACGGCTTGTCTTGATCTATAACCCAGTAGAGTTGGAAAAGGTTTTGTTTAGGAGACCAGTACAAAAAGCGCTAAAGCAGTTGGGCTACGAATATGAAAATGTCGATGAGGCACTTCGTCATCTTCAAAAGAAAATGCAAGGAGCTGGTTTTCCACACGAGATAGGATTTTTTCTAGGCTATCCCATCAAAGACGTTTACGGCTTCATGGGTTTATGTGATTTACCTGTCTCCGGGAACGGCTCCTGGAAAATGTATGGGAAAGTAGAATCTAGTCTGGCTGTATTGAATGAGCATATTGCCGCGCGTGAGGTCGTGATTGATGCGCTATGTACAGGTGACAATCCTATGGCCCTCATAAAAAAAGCGGCCTGAATTCAATCGGGCCGCTTGAGTTAATTAACTTTCTAAATTACTGCCACTTGATAGCATCGACCGGACAAACATCATCGCATTCACCGCAATCGGTACAGGTCTCCATCTCGATCTCGTGCACCTCACCCTGCTCGCTGATTGCTTCAACAGGACATACCGGCGCACATGCTGCGCAATTTGTGCATTCGTCAGTAATGAAATGAGTTCCCATGTTCGACCTCCTCTGAAGCTGATTTTTTTTGCTTTCCCGTAAGCAAGTACCATTTATAAAGCCATACCATATAGCTTAAAATGGAATTAAAACCGTAGCAGTAGATTTGATAATTGCAAGCCGTCTCGTTTCATGGCAGCTACTAAAGTCTCAAAGCATATTCAGGTAGAACAATCCTGTTCGGATCGCTTTTTTTGTAAATCCTTCTCCTGAATTTTGTTTTACAGAATGATGACTATTAGTGGGCTTTTTATAATGGCTGCAATATAGGAAAAGACCACCAGGATTCGACCCTTGGTGGCCATCATTTTGTGGATTAAAGAGCTTACTGAATACCTCTATCAACAAGAAGCCGATTTTCCTCTCGGAAGTGGTGACTTCTGAGAAACATCCCCAGCGCCGAACATATTGGAAAATAAAGCCCTTCTCCAAAATTGACAATTGAAGACTTCCCATACATAATGAAACGTGTGAATACATATTGAAATGAGGATTGTATGGAAAAAGACACCTGCCAAGTCAACGTTATAAACAAAGACAAAGTCGAGCTAGCACAAAAAAGCATGCCAGATTCTACAACTCTGGCTGAAACAGCAGAGGTCTTCAGTCTGCTTGGGGATCTTTCTCGTATCCGCATCGTTCAGGCCTTGAGTACAACAGAATTGTGTGTCTGTGACCTAGCAGCCATTCTGGAAACATCATCCTCGGCGGTTTCTCACCAACTCAGACTATTGCGTACCAAAGGCATTGTGCGCTTTCGCCGGGAGGGGAAAATAGCCTATTACTCGCTGGCTGATGAGCATGTACATCAGCTTCTTTCGCAAATGATCGAGCATATACAAGAATGCTAGGCTGCAAGTTTACAGCCTTCATTGGAAGAAGAGCCACATGTACAACGTAATAACAGGAATTTTATTTGAATGTTGGGATATCCTGAAGGAGGCGGCCCCCTATGTCCTCTTCGGCTTCTTTGCTGCGGGTATTCTCAAAGCACTCATACCTGAAGACCTTGTTGCAAAACACCTTGGCCAGAACGGCACTCGATCTGTACTCAAGGCATCATTGTTTGGCATTCCCCTACCTCTCTGCTCATGTGGTGTAATCCCTGTGGCAATAGGTTTGCGTAAACAGGGAGCAAGTAAAGGTGCCACAGCATCATTCCTTGTATCAGTGCCTGAGACAGGAGTCGATTCCATTGCCATTACCTGGGCACTACTTGATCCACTGATGACAATCGTACGCCCAATAGCTGCATTCATAACGGCTGTGGTCACAGGGGTTTTCATCAACATGATTCCAGACACGAAAGAGATCAAGGCAACTTCCCCTCAAGAAGGTTGTGAATGTTCTTCTCTTTCAAATAGCGAAGGAAAAGATTTGCCGCAAAAAGAATCCCTGGGGAGCAGAATTGAAAAAGGGTTGGTTTATGCCTTTTCAGGCCTCCTGAAAGACATTGGAGGCTGGCTGATGCTCGGTATAGGAATTGCCGGGATTATCTCCTTCTTTGTGCCCGTTGGATTCGTTGAGCAATACCTCGGTGGAGAATACAGTTCTTTACTGATCATGCTTGTTATTGGCATCCCTTTGTACATTTGCGCCAGTGCATCAACTCCAATTGCTGCGGCTCTGGTACTTAAAGGTCTCTCCCCAGGCGCAGCCTTAGTCTTCTTGCTTGCAGGCCCTGCCACCAATGCCGCAACGATGACAGTGGTTGCGAAGCACCTCGGCAAAACGGCTACCGTTGTCTACACCACTGCAATAGCGATTTGTTCTCTCGCTATGGGTTGGGTTGTTAATCGCATCTATTCATGGGCTGGAATTGATGTCATGTCTTGGGTTGGTCATGCTGATCACACCACCGAATCATTAGTTTATCCTGTATCTGCAATCTTTCTCTTGGTCCTATTGCTCAAGAGTTATCTCCCAGAAAAAACATCTGATGAATCAGGCTGTGGCTGCCACGAACAACCGGGGGGAGGATGACGCCCTACTCTTAGCTGACAGTTTGTCAGTTAACATCAAAAAAGTTCGTTTGCTTGTAAACTTTTTATTTTTTAATTCGTCATAGAAGTGACAACAAACATAAGGAGGAAGAAATGTTGAGACTACTTAAAGTATTAGTTGTTGTTGCGGTACTACTCTTTAGCACACTGACGTTGAGCGGGTGTGGAATCTTCCACCCATGGTGTCATTCACATCATTCTTCAGACTGTGAACACAATCACTAACGAGAATTTTTAGATTTAGGAGGTTCTATGAAGAAGGTCGCATTCATTTTGATCTTGGTTTTATTGTTAGCGTCAACGACGGCCTGGGCATGTTGGAATTGTTATGGGCACCGTCCTGATACTTCCTACAGCAAAACGAAATCTTTCCTTGAAATCGAAAATAAATACTCAGAGCGGTTGGATAAACTTGAAGAGGACCTTGAGTTGAAACAACTGCAAATTTACAAATTGCTCGACAACCCGGAATCCACGGTAGGTCAGGTGACAGCTAAAGAGCAGGAATTTGACTCAATTGAATCAGAGTATTTTCAGTTGATTGATGCAATGAAGCAAGAGATGACAGATCAGGGAGTACGGCCTAGACATAACAGACACCCCGTGAGCCAACATAACCCCAAAAGGGGTCATGACCGCCAACCATACGGCATGCATGGTTACGGCCCTGGTAGTTGTTGGCAATAAAGCTATAACCTGAACACCGTTGGAGAAAACAAAATGCACTCACATTCGATAGGCAACTGGTTCTGCGGCCCAGAAGGATTGTTGGGCTTTCCGTTCGGCGGGGTTTTTCATCTTATCTTTGGTTTAGTATTCCTGATGCTCCTGTTCACGCTGTTTCGTGCCATGTTCGCAAATAAACAACACGGCACTTTTACAACAGGAAGCAGTTCTTCTGCCTTATCAATTCTTGAAAAGCGTTACGCTTCTGGAGAAATTGATCAACAAGAATTTTTACAAAAGAAGAAGGATTTAGAGAAATAATTGTAGGAACTGTTTAAGCAGGTAAGTCACAGGCTTTCAGTGAAAGGGTGTCTACTGGAAATCCTCTTACATTGTTTAGAGCGGTAGGTGTCAAGATAGTTGTCGCCTTTTCTCATTATGCAGCTTTGGAGCATAGGACCTCTTCGGGGGGCCTTTTCCGATCAGGGTTGAGCCGAACAACTTCGATTGGCTCCCAGTTCCGTAGTT
>JARUHJ010000011.1 GCA_029667085.1 Deltaproteobacteria bacterium IMCC39524 | reverse complement strand
ACGGAACTGGGAGCCAATCGAAGTTGTTCGGCTCAACCCTGATCGGAAAAGGCCCCCCGAAGAGGTCCTATGCTCCAAAGCTGCATAATGAGAAAAGGCGACAACTATCTTGACACCTACCGCAGGGGCTTTAGGAATTTCTCAATTTTGTCGATTTCACACGCGCGAATCAATGCAGTAGGATTTATAAGAACTCTGCTCTCTTTATCTGTAGTCACCACCTTTACCCAAAAATCATTCTTATATGTCAGAATCGGTAAGAATTTTATCTCTCTGTCAACGTTAAATCCGTCAACAAATGAATGCGTAATTATGAGAGGATGTTGAGATGTGTCTGATATCAATCCGCAGATATTTAGTCAGTCTTATTATCTTCATGCTTTACTTCTGTGAAGGCAGTCAGGCTACTTTCTTTTCATCCCTTTTAGGAGATACTCATGCAAGTGTATTCAATTACTGACAAGCCAATTACATCTATAGCAGAGAACCTCCTGGGGATTGAAAACTATGCAACCGCTTTGTCTCGTTTTATCCTCGGGGCGGCTACGCCTTTAACTATAGGCATGCAAGGTGAGTGGGGGACAGGGAAAACAAGCCTAATGCATATTGTTCGAGAAAACCTCGAAGAGCAAAAGGTTGCAACTTCTTGGGTGAATACCTGGGAATACTCAATGTTCAAAGAAGCCCATGAAATAACACCGGCGGTCCTTAAAGGCTTACTCGAAAACTTGATATCTCACTGTAAAGAGATGAACTATTGGCCCGATGAAAAGTCATGGCAAGAAAAAAAGGCTAGGTTTACAAAGGGCCTGAAAGTCGTTGGGGCCTTCGCCACAAAAGTTGCGGTCAACAAGACTACCGGTCAGAACATTGATATCAATCTGGATAATCCTCACTCTCTTCTCTCTGAAATAGCTGAAATTAAAAATGAGATTCGTGATATTGCGAAAATCATTGTTGATTCTCCACAAAACCCTTCCAGTCGAATTGTTTTTTTTGTAGACGACCTAGACCGAATTGAACCAGGCACTGCTGTAGAAATTTTAGAAGCACTTAAAAATATATTCGACATAGACAATTGTGTTTTTGTGTTAGCCATAGACTACGATATTGTCATCAAGGGCCTTGAGAAAAAGTTTGGCAAGAAGACGAATGAGAACGAAAGAGAGTTCAGGTCTTTCTTCGATAAAATAATACAAGTCCCTTTTTCTATGCCAACTGGGGCCTATAAAATAGAAAATCTATTAAAAGGAAAGTTTGATGAACTTGGCATTACGTTAAGCGACGCTGACTATAATGATTATGTGAATATTGTGAAGCTCACTGTAGGGTATGTGCCGAGAAGTATTAAACGTTTTATTAACTCATTCTCGCTTCTTAAAAACATTCGAGTAGAGGGTGAAAACTATAAAGAAAATGAACAGGAAGACTTCTGCCTATTTACTCTTTTGGGTGTGCAGATTTCATATCCACACATTTTCAGATTAATTAATCGTCGCAACGATTTTCTTAACTGGGACAAAAGTTTTGCAAGAGAAATTGGCGTTGAAGAAATTAACGTGCCTGATGAGGAGCATGAATACCTCGATGAGGAGTGGGAGCAGATAATTTGGTGTTATTGCCAGAAAGATGAATATCTAAAAGTTCGCGTAATGTCGATTATTGAAACATTAAATTATCTTAGAGATAAGCTCGGAGATCAAGTGACTGAGATAATGGAAAACTCTATGGAGTTTGCTTCCATGACCTCTGTTGACGACTGCATTGAAAGTAAACAGGTGAAAGCTCGATTTAAAGCTCCAGAAGGTAGAAGCGTTGCGGACTTGATTCACGAAGTTGCAACAGATCTCAAGTCTAATGAAATATTGAGTTTCAGCGGTTCATATATCCACAAGATTCTTGAGCAGAAATATCCAGGAGTCAGTAAGGGGGCAGTCAATGCTGCATTAATCGCGTACAGCACCAATCACCCATCTAAGAAACACAACCGCAGATCAAAGGATAAAGCTGACTGCGATTGGTTTGAATATCTGGGACGTGGACAAGGTTTTAATTTTTTAGACTAAGCATCTAAACTTTCAGGTAAACCATAACAATGACGAATGTTGCGAGGTGGCATGAGCAATAAATTCTTTAGAATAGTGAGAACACCGTCTTCAGAAGCCTATGGAATTATGGATGAGCATGAAGATGTTATAGGGCGTTTCGATTTGCACTATAGCGATGACGGAAAGATAGATGCTGTTGTCACAGTGCAGGCTCAAATGACTCAGTATCAGGAATTGGAATTGGTCCAAAAAATTGACCTGGACCTAATTGAAAATGCTGAAATCGGCGATGGGAACTTTAGTGTCACTTTCTTTATTGCGACTTCTTCTAGAATGTATGGGAAAGAGGCAAGTTAATGGGTTGGAGGTACTACGGCAATAAAAACTATAAAAAGGGTGGAGGCTTTAATTGGTCTGCGTCCAAAAAGGGCATAAATTCTAGTTGGACATTTGATCTTGGTTTCTTTAAGTGGAACATACCTTTTTTTTCATCACGTAAGAGAAAATCAAGAGTTACTCTTAAAGGGAGCGGGATCTTTAGACTAAAAGGTTGATGTGAACTCATCCTCAGGGGATAAAATGCCAAAGCATGAAATCATAGAAGAAGCCTTGCAGAAAATATTTAACGGCATTGATCAGCTTAAAAACGCTTTGCCCAGCAAAGAGTTTACAATCGACGGCCGATTGGTTGGCGACATTGGTGAGGCATTAGTGCAGCGAGATTATGAATTAGTTTTGTATGATGGGTTGGCTAAAGACTATGACGGAGAAACACCCTGTGGGAAAAGAGTCCAAATAAAGGCGACTTTCAAAGACTCTCTAACCTTTAAAAAAGTTCCAGATTATTATTTGGGTATAAAAATCTATGAGGATGGAACCTATGAGGAAATATTCAATGGGCCAGGGGGCATCATTGAGTCAGAGTTCAAACACCGTAAGGGCTTTTCGCAACAGTTATTATCCTTTCCAAACAAAAAGCTAAAAGAACTATCCAATAAAGTAGTCCCCTCACAAAGAATTGACAAAAGATATCAGGTTGACCGTTAATCTTCTTATTTGTCACCAGTTATAAAACACGACCTCAACAGCGCGAAATAACAAAATGCAGGACAGTGGTCTAGAAGTAAAGTTCTAGGAATTGTAGTGTGTGGATATATCTATTAATTAGAAAGGTCTACCTGTGTCAAAAAAATCAAAAAGTGGTGGTCTTCTTGGAGCAGTCCTGTTTATCTGCATTCTGTTAATTCTTTTTGTGGATGCGCCAGGGATGCTCGTGATCGGATTTATCAAGACGAAATACTTACCAACATTGGATGTGTCACAGATATGGGTCTTTTCTATCATTGTTAGTTTTGCATTCTTTGGATTGGTGACCTTAATCACCCGCGATTTGCGGCTAGGCTTCACCTGGTATATGGGCATGTGTACGTTATGCGTAGCCATTTGCGCGGTGCTTTACTTTGGCTTCAAAATTGGTTTCCCTGAGGTCTATCTTGAATATTTCTTTGATGGGAGTAGCTATATTCCAGTGAAGTGATTTTTATGCGATTAAATTATATCAGCTTCCAGCCACAACAGGCTTGATTGAATAGATTCCTATAATGCACGACTTCTGAAACGAAAAACGGCCTCTTATTGATAGAGGTATTCAGTAAGGTCTTTACTACACAAAGCTATGGCCACCGTGTTCGATCCTCGGTGGCCTTTTTATATGTCAGGGGCATTAAAAATTTAGCATATCGGTGAATCTAAGGACGTCAAAACAATGCAGTAGGATAAATTAGTAAATACCCACCTCAAGTGCCAAGCCCCCTACATACTAAAATTTCGTTCTTAAAGTTGAACCCTTGTAAGAAAACGTTAATTGTGCGCTAAGCAAGAACCATAAGAGTTATTATACTTCAAACCTTTATATTAAATCTTTGGGTTTAAATTTAGAATGTGTAAAAACGTAATGAAGCCCTGTGAAAAGACTTTATAAAATATCCGTTCCTAAGTTGAATATAAAAAATTGTAAAGATTAAAATCTAATTAAGAATTTTAATAATTTTTTAAATTATATGATTACAATAGATTGCAATTCTCATTGCAGCTTTCAAGCTTTAATCTAAATATTAGTCTGTTTTTTGGGTGCCTGTTTGCAAAATAAACTATGTGTATTCGTTTAATCCCTAATTTGTAACTTTATGAAAAACAAGCTGGATAAAAATATAAGGATAACTATAATGTCAACTAAATCGTTTTCCCACCTTTATATTAAGAAAATGGTATGTTCCAAACTCAGTCAAAAGTTGTCTGTTGTATTAATCGGGTTATTCTTTCTCCTGACAAGTGCTGCCAATATTTCACAAGCTAAGGACATCACCTTGGTATGGGATGCCAATCTGGAGTCGGACGTAGCAGGGTACAAGATTCATTATGGTACTGGTTCCGGAAATTACACTGGAGCAGAAGCAAACGTGGGGCCTTCACCTATTGATATAGCCAGCGCTACTAGCGCAAATCTTGTTGGTCTTGACGATACTAAAAAACACTTTTTTGCAGTAACCGCATATAACTTTAACGGTGAGGAGAGCAAGTACTCTAACGAAGTTTACTCTCCTGAATATTCATACAATGACTTAGATGGGGACGGTTACGATCTAACCGTCGATTGCAATGACTACGATGCTGCAATCAATTCTGGTGCAATCGAAATCAACAACAACGGGTTAGATGAGAACTGCAACGGTATGGCTGACGATGTCATAGACACAACACCATCAGGAGCCATTGAAGCGGAAAGTGGTAAGCTCGCTGCACCGATGGTCGTGGTTTCAGACCCTGCTGCATCCAATGGTTCATATATCCAGACCAACAACAGTGACAGTGGTATTGCAAGCCATAGCTTCAATGTGGCCGTTCCCGGTATTTACAAAATTGTCGCTCGTGTGTTTGCTGTCAGCCACGACTCTGACTCGTTTTTTGTCTCCATTGACAATGCTGCCGAAATCATTTGGGACCTCAATCCGACCGGCTCGGTAAATGAGTTCAATTTCTGGCGCGAGGACGACGTGACCGGCCGCGGCACTGGCCGTTTCGACAAACCTCAATACGACCCATATACTGTCGAACTCCAGGCTGGGAGCCACTACATTAGCTTCCGTGGTCGTGAAGCCAGTACCAAGCTTGACTACTTCTATCTTGTTAAGGTTGGTGAAGTTACCATCACTGATGCCGACTATTTAGTTTCTGATGAGAGCACAGACAAGCCATATAAATGTAAGGACTCTCCAAGCGACCCCGATTGCGGCATTGGTAATGACTGATTGGATCACCTTTTTTGTAGACACTTTATCACTAGTTGCGGCTTCTTATTGATAGAGGTATTCAGTAAAGTTTTAATCCATAGAATCAAGGCCACCGGATCAATGTCTGGTGGCCTTTTGTTTTCATGCTGATAATGCCTGCCTGTTTTCATAGTAGAGCCTATAAACAGATGATGTGCTTATCCCGTAAAGCTCCGCTATTTCCTTTTTGCTCAGACCAGGTGATTCATAATCTTTTAGTAGCGTCTGGATCTCATCAGAGGTCAGTTTTGGCTTAGCCCCAAACTTTACGCCCCTAGCTTTTGCTTTCTGATTGCCTTCGAGGGATCGCTCCCTGATCAAGCCTCTTTCAAATTCTCCAATAGCGGCAAGTATATTGAATTGAAGTCTGCCGTAGATGGTCGTATTGCGATCCCTTGGTCCATGACAACAAGATCAACATTCTTCTCTTCAAGACGCTGTACAACAATCGATAGATCAACAACGGATCGAGCCAGGCGATCAAGCTTGGTTACTACGAAAACGTCTTCCTCCCTAACAAAGTCGAGAGCATTTTTCAGTTCAGGACGATTCTTGGTAGAACTGGCTGAGGCTTTCTCTCGAAAGATACGGTCACAATCTGCCAAGTGATCCATCTGCACATCCAGTTTCTGGCCAACGGTGCTGACTCTTGCATAGCCGACTTTCATTCCCATGACAACCTCCCTTTCATAGCTGTCTCTTGTGATCCGCTGTGGTGGGGGTGGTCATGAAAGTTTAGCTTTAGAAGGGTAATTTTTTTTGAATTGCAGGCTATTCAGGGCTGTGGCCAAATCAGTAGTTTTTATGGTAATTGATTTGATGATAGAACATTTGAGACCTTCTGATTTTGACCTTTTAAGGAGATTGCTTTATACGCAAGTTTTTTATATTGTTTGGCAGGAATATGTGGGGCAAAAATGATGGCCACAATCCACCTTCCTGCTGCTACATCTGTAGCCAACGCTGAAAGAATCATACTATGAACGTTGAAGACCTACTGCAACAAGTGGTTAATTACGGCCAGAGCAACATGAACGTAGTCATCGCTGTCGTTGCGGTTCTGTTGCTTCTAACATTTTTTAAGCCCAAGAGCATGATGAAGCTTTACGGAGCCTGCGTTCTAGTATTCATTGGGTTCTACCTGCTTACGCTACTAGGTGGTATTCTCTTCAGCGGGGATAAGCAGAAGAATCAAATGATCTATAAGACTCGCGAAGCCACCGGTGAGTAGTCACCACACAGTTGGGCTCAGTATTCTATTGAAAATATTTCGAGCTGTTTCAGATTACACTGTTTGTATAACACGAAAGCCCTCAATCTTCGGATTGGGGGCTTTCTTACATTGCAGTGTCAGTGAGAATTTCGCATTCCAGCCAATCTGAGTACGCCCAAACAATGTAGGAAAACTTGCAAGAAAACATAATTAGGCTAGCAACACCCTCCGGGCTTTGGGTTTGACATGATCTTAGCCCTGAAGGAGAAGAAGTAAACAGTTAACTTGGGGTCGTTTGCTCTTTGGGAGAAGCTTTTTATGACGAGGTCAAATCAACTCACCCAAAGCAAATTTCTATCACTTTATTGTGACAACGTATCAGTTACTCAGGGTTTTGAAAGTCTTGGTGAGACTCTCGAAAGAATTGCCCCAGTTGTCGACGGCAACAATCTTCCAGTAGTACTGTGTGTCGGGTTTCAGCTCCGTAAGCTGGTACTCAGTGTCGTTGATGTCGGTGACGACATCTACGAACAGGGTCTCAGCCGGGGCAGGTGCATCGGTACCGGGTACTGATGTGCCCGGTATGTCAGTGCCAACTAAAACCGCGGTATCAACGCCGCCACCGCCTCCGCTGCCTCCACAACTTGCCTGCAGAACAAAGATTCCTATGCAAAATCCAACGCGGACAGGATGCCAAGCGTGTTTCGTGTGACCAGCTCGGGTTGCCATTAGCATTAGCAACAGAAGCGCCATTAGCAACGCAATGCTCAATTTGAATTGTGGCCAATTTGAATTTAACGTGCCGTGTCCAGTAACACTCATAGCGTTGGTATCTAAGTTCTTGTCCGTACCGTAAAAAAGGTTAAAAGAGATATTGTAGTTTTCCGGAGGCAGGTCCCACACAAAAGTAACTGCCGTGTCGGTGGCAGTATTGTTATTCGGGGCAAGCAGATAGGGGATCCATTCACTAGCGACAATGTTCGAGACACTACTTTCAATGCCTGCATCAGTAACGGCCGTAACTGTGAAATAGTAGACGTTACCGTCATCCGGCAGATCGATCGGCAGAGAGGTATTGGCTAAGTCGTCAACTGCAATCGGCGAAGCCCCTTCTGACAGGCTTGTACCGTTAAACGGGAAAGTAGGATTGTCGGTCCGGTAATAGATATTATAGCCGACAACCTCTGGTTCAATGTTTTGGTCCCAGGTCAAGGTAACATTTTGTGCAGAGGCCTGGCTGACTGTAGCGATGAACAAAAAAATGCACAGGGAAAGCAGTTTGATTGAGTTTTTCATTTTGGGTTTGGTTGTCCGATGTCACGGTGGGGAAGATCGTTGTCGGCGCCCTTTTCCTTTTTAATATTTGTTTCTTTTGGATTGTGATTGCGAAGTTAATGCCAAGGTTTGAGCTGGATTATTCAAACCCCTGAAATGACCTGCTGAAAAATCTTTGGCGGGACTATTCTAAAACTTTAGTAGGACTATTCTTAAACTTAGGCAGCTTCTCTTTTGTGTGTTTTTGACAACTTTTGACTAGGCTTATGGCAACTATGCCACAGAGGTGATGCTTCCGAACGCTACAGCGTCATGATCTTAAGCTTGCTGTCGGTAGGTGGTGCCGGCGGTGCCCAAAATCACTTTTCCTGCTGGCTATGCATTTAAGGAATGGGCCGTTTCAAACTTCTACAGAAGTCACTAGGCTATCTCAAACCCAAAACTAGGCAGAAGAAAACTGTAAGCGTCTGGGTTCTTAAAAGTCACGACTTCCAGGAAACTTTCAGCGCTACTGGATTGCTGAATAAATAGTAACCTCGGAGTTACATCCAACAATACCATCCCTCAACCACACAAAAGTTTCAAAGCACAATCAAAAAAGCTGCTTATCCACAAAAAAAAACCAACGAGGAGAACCCTGCTTCAAAAGGGTTCTCCTCGGAAAAGTTTATAGCCAGACAACAATCATAAATTGTCGGTATGATTAATTGAGTGGGCAAGTCTGGTCGTTATTTGTCTCGAAGTCATCTTTTTGAGTTTCAATTGACATAGCTGAGTCGAGCGACGAGCAATAATCCTCAACTGCGTCTAGCGGACTGCCACCATCAAAGCACGGAAAAGCTTCGCAATTTAAAAGTGAAGCAACCGCATGTCGGCGAAGTGCATAAATACCACCCCCACCTTTCTTAAGCGCTTCAAGAAGGGTTAACTCCCCCGTATCCTCACATGTGAATACATCATCAAATGCATCTCCCGTTGAGTGGTTAATCCAAGAATCCCAATGCTGAGCTTGCTTCCAATAACCAGGGGTACAGCCCTTGTTGCAAGCTATAGAGATGCTGCTAAAAGCAATCAACAACAAAAACGAAACCGTAAAAATAGAAACTAGTTTTTTCATGTTTTCCTCCAATCATCTCCCTGTTGCATTGTAAGAATAAAATGCCCATTAAACATTAAGTGCCTACAAGATTATTCATACAGCTTCACCTCCTTGGAATTTGCTGTTTTTGCCAAATCCAGCAAAGAAAAATTACATTAATTACCAATTCTTTAAGTCTTAGAAGACAGGCTTGGCCTGCAAAACTTTATTCCCTGCAACGTAATACCAAATGCGTAAGCTTGTGGATGTAAGCACCTGCTGCTATATGCACCAGCGGGCAATCAACGCCTATCCTAAAGGATGCCATAGGCCTAAGTCCGTGGTCGTTCATTATCAACAAATATTAGTTAGACTTATATCAATGTTAATTTTTTAATCAACGCTACAATTGGTGGTTTTTTTTGTGCAATAAGTAGCAATATGTGCTGCTACAAAAGCTCAACATAATTCAATCAAAAGGATGAACTTTCATGCCCTGGGGGAAAATTATTATCTTATGTTTTAGATTGATTCCGACTAGCATTTTTGTAGTAGAATTGAATTGTCGCAGAAGAGAGTTGCCATGATTTTTGCTCTCATAACTCACGACTTGTGGGACGAAAAACGGTTTCTTGTTGAGCCTTTTGCAAAAGTCCTGGGCTGAGGTACTTCAGAACAAGTTGAAGTCTTGATTCCCCGTTTCAACTAAAAAAACACGGCTGGAAACGATCTACTTGGCCGGCTTTCGGCTTTTGGAACAGACTTATCCCTGTAAACTCATCTTTTGCTCCGTGACAATCAGAAACCTGTGACTTTGAGCAACTGGTCGGCAAACAAGGTCACGATGCCGAACATGGCGTGCATCATGACCTTGTCTGGGCCACGGACCTGAACGCTCCGGCCTCCGAACTCGTCCTTGAATCGGCCATTACAGCGCTCCACCGAGGTGCGTTCATTATAGCGTGCGGCTTCATGCTGGGCCATTGGCGCGATCTTTTTACTCCGTGGGTTGCGGTCAATAACGGGTACATGGCCAAGCGCTTTGCTCTGCTCCCAAATCTGCGTCGCATCATAAGCGGCGTCCATCAGGTCGTAACAGGACGTCACTTTGACAGCACTCAGCTTCATCAACGGGATCGCCACTTGGCTGTCATGAAGTGGCGCCGACGTCAAGACCGCACTGATCGGCAACCCGCAATCATTCACGTCCAGATGCAGCTTGTAGCCGTGCCAGGTCTCCATATAGCCTTGGGCATTCTTCTTGACGCCTCGATCACAGACCTTTGGCAATTCCGCAAGCGCTTCTTGTGCCGTCTGGAGTCGCTGAAGATCGAGCCGTTTCAGTGGGCGAACCTCACCTTTGGTCGGACGCCCTCGCTTCTTCGCGACCTTGGGCAACTTAATCTTTTTTGCAGGTTTCTCTCGCCCTGGAAGAGCCGTCGAATCCCGGCTGATGTGCCCTCAACTCCGTTCCGAGGTGCTCTTTGACCAGTGCATCGTGGACGACCGTGCCCAAACCAGCCTTGGCATACTCGGCAAAGGCACGTGAAAAGGTCGATTCCGAGGGAACTTCCTGCCGTTTGCTGAACCCACAGATGATCCGTAGATTCGGGGTGCTCAGCAAAGCGTTCCGCAAAGGCCTGGTGTGCTGATAACGAAGCAACGCCTTAGCCACAAAGGCCCGAGCGATTAATTCACGTTCCTTGATCGGTCGTCCCAACCATTGCCGACGGCGACTGACTGGGACATGCTGTTCAATCTGAACCAATTCAAGGATCTTGACCAGGCGCTTCTCCGGATCAGTGAGCGGGTCGGGCAGGCTTTCGTCAAGATAGGGAAATAGACTTTGCTGTACTGTTCCCATCAACCATGATATTTTCGCGTTGAGCTTCATGGGCATCCTCCTGAGGATTATTTGGCCTAGTAACCTAATAATATCAGACAGTTGCCCTTGAGGCTCAACTTTTATATGCTTTTACTAAGTGTATTCATAAACGTGAATGTACTTTTGCAAAAGGCTCAATAAGAAGCCGGTTTTCTTCTTAGAAGTCGTGACTTGTATGAAATCTCTCTTGAGTCAATGCAACGTGATGTCAATTAATGCTCTCGAATAAATATGTTACTTAGTTGCAACTAGGTAGTCCTTGATTTTGCCTTTTAGTCTAATCACCCTCACCGGGGTGTCTTCTCCTACGACATTACTTATAATGCCAACAAGGTCTGACGAAAGTTTTTCGGGAATATTACTTGGGCTCACCAAAAAGGCGTGGATACCCATGTTCGGCTCAACTCCAATTCTGGCAACCATCATGACCTCGACGTCCTTTTCTGTGCCAATGCGCTCTTGGACTGCACTACGAACCTTCAAAGAGGCCGGATACGTAAGAGGGCGAGTTTGCCCTTCCCTCGCCTGCTTGAGGGCACGATCGCCGAGAGGAAAAATAAGCAAACCAACGGCTAGAACCAGCGACAGGAACATCCGACGCGCCCAGATTGGAAGCTGAGCACCTGCTAAAGAGCCCTGGACACCCAAAAACCGAAAAATCAACGCCGCGCCCAAAATGATCGCGATAAGGTTAGTGATCAACAGCACAGTTGCTGCTCCAGCCAACCAGTAGACACTAGCCGCTATTGCTATCCCGACAACAGCCAATGGCGGAACCAACGCGGCGGCTATGGCAACACCGGCAACTGTGGCAAATAAGTCTGGTCGGCCCATAGAGTAAGCGGCGGCCATTCCTGATAGCACTGCGACTCCGAGGTCAAGTAAATTGACATTGCCTCTAGCCATGATCTCCAAGGTTGGTTCATACTCCGGGGTAAGAAAACCAAGGATTAGCGAGATCAATAACCCGCCAGAAACTCCAAATGACATAGCTTTCATTGAGTCCCTGAACAGGCTAATATTTCCTTGAACTAAAGCGAAGCCAGCTCCGATCAGCGGAGACATTAAAGGTGCGACTAGCATCGCGCCAATCACTACCGGAATTGAATCCTGCATCAAGCCAAGAGCAGCGAGTGCTGTGGCTAAGCCCATCATTATAATAAAGTCGATGTTCCAGCACGCACTCTTCTCGAAATGCTGGACTAACTCAATACGGCCCCCGCGGTCGAGCGTAGGAAAGAGGGGAAACCTCTCTCGATCAGTTGAATTATTGATAGACATAAGCCCTCTCTCTTTAAATTATTGCTCGGATTAAAAAATTCCAAACGACAAGGGAGACCTTCTTTTATAATAAGCGACTTTCAATGCAAACCTTACATTGCTTTCAGGTAGTTACAACTTGAATGATAGGAAAAAGAGCGGCAAGCCTTAAACACGGAGGAACAACACGGCCAAAAAATAAGGCACCAGCCACGATTGCGTGCTGATACCTTTCTTTAAATAGCGCTTTCAAAAAAAGAACTCCCAAACTCTAAGCCGAAGAGGGGAGCTCGTGCCTTCTTTGTCCTCCTAAACTATTTGGAATGCTAGAATTTAGTAGAGGTGAGCGACTGATTTATAAGAATGAATTTTGAGTACAGCGGGGGTGCTAAAGTTGGAGGGGCAGAGTTTTTATAAATCCTACTGTATTGCTTGGTGCGTTTGAACTCGACAAAACTACTAAATTATTACGACCCCTGCAATCCAATAAAAAGGCCACCCGTTTCCAGGTGGCCATTTTTCATATTATAAGTCGTGATTTATAAGAAGCCAGTTATAGAGCAGGCATCCTGCAAAGGGCTGTCAGTTTGATATTATTACTTGTAGGTAGCAACCAACAGGAGACAAGAGTAACACGATTAACGCATGGAGTTTGTTATGGGCATGAACAGTTCATACAAGAAGCCCTTCACAGGTCTGCTCCCACTTTACGTTTCGGCCTTGATTGTCCTGACCCTGTCTTGGTGCATTGTCAGTCCAAGCTGGGCAGGTGAGAAGTCAAATCTTTTAGATGGCAGATCCTATGTAGGTAAGAATGGTGAAGTAGGCCAAGAACTTGCTGAGTACGAAGATGAAGAGATCATCTTCCAGGATGGTCTGTTTACTTCAGCTTCATGCGAACCCTACAATTTTGGCAGCAGTCCATATAATACAAAAATCATTGACGAAAAAATCCATTTCGACGCTGTAACGGAAAGTCCGACACATGGGAAGATCTCTTGGCAAGGTATCATCGATGGCGAACAAGTCGAGGTGAGCTTTGTTTGGACCAAGGAGCGTTGGTACTGGGACACCCGTAGAGAGTATTGGTTCCGGGGTAAATTAAAGGAATGACCTGTTCTCTTCCTAGAGTATTTGTGTAGGCATAATAATATCTGGAGTACAGGATTGGCCATTACGAGCCAGGACAACAAAATCCCTTCAAAGAAAAAACGCTTTTCCAGAATCGCCATTGTTGTGGGAATCATAATCCTGCTCAATGTTGCAGGGACTTGGATAGGACACCAGATCAACTTTCAGCTATTTCCTCGCCATGAATCTATGCTTCAAGTCGCACTACTAATTGCACTTTTGACCTACATTCTTTTGATGGCGACTCCATTCATGCCAGGGATTGAACTTGGGCTGGCATTCATGCTGCTGCTCGGCAGTAAAAGTGCCTTACTGATTTATCTCTGCACACTAATTGCTTTGTCAATCAGCTACACAATAGGGCGATTTTTTCCCCTACGTATAGTGCGCCGGTTTCTCAAATGGCTTTACTTAGAAAAAGCAAGTGAGCTAATTAGCCAACTGGAACCCCTTGATCAACAAAAAAGACTGGAATTTTTGAACAGGAAAACACCAAAGAAAATCACCCCTTTTCTACTCAAGCATCGTTTTATAACTTTAGCTGTGGTTCTGAACCTACCGGGAAATGCCTTGATTGGCGGTGGTGGAGGTATTGGTCTTGTGGTAGGAATGAGCAAGCTAGTCTCGTTCTATAAATACTTTTTCATCATGGCTTTCGCCATTTTACCCGTCCCATTATGTGTCTACATTCAAGGTCTATGATGCAACCTGAAACACGGCGAATATTATTAGTTGTCTTGATATTTAGGAATGGCATTGACGGAGACATGTTAATCGATTGATATGAAGACAGGATTACTGTAATTCCTCCTACATTGATTTCAGCCTTCTAGATTGTCCGAAATACGAAATTACTACTGACCCTGATAAAACAGTAAAGGCCACCTGGAGATGATCCAAGTGGCCATAGTTTCGTGTATTAAACAGCTTACTGAATACCTCTATCAATAAGAAGCCGTTTTTCCTCTCATATGTCGTGAATTTCAGGAAAATTAGGGGCCGCATTCAGCGACCCCTAATAATATGTTTGTTATTTATATGCACCACTCGCGTAATGTAACTCATAACTGTGACTATAGATTTCAATGATATTGCCGAACGGATCTTCCATATAAATCATCCGATAAGGCTTTTCTCCTGGATAATAATAGCGTGGTTCTTTCATACGCTTCTTCCCACCTGCCGCAACAATCTTTTCAGTCAATTCTTCCACATTGGGGTCTTGCACACAAAAGTGGAAAATACCTGTTTTCCAGTATTCAAAATTGTTTTCAGGGTTTGTTTGGTTTTTGAATTCAAACAGTTCGACCCCAATGCGATCTCCTGTTGACAAATGGGCTATACGAAAGCGCTCCCAGTTAGCCCCGAAAACATCAGTACACATTTCTCCAATAGCACTATCGTCTTCAACGACGTCAGTAGGTTCCATAATCAGATACCAACCCATTACCTCTGTATAGAACTTTACCGCTGCATCTAAGTCTGGCACCGAAATGCCAATATGTGAAAATGTACGTGGATAAGAACTGGACATGATCGACTCCTTATTTTTTGTGGTTTGTTGCTCTTTGTTGAGGCCACTATAGGACAAGGCGTTGAAAAACAAAAATTATCATATATTATCTACTTAATAATATTTCGTAATGGATGGCGGCTGCTTCTATGATTAACCAACAATGGCTACACACCTTTCTTACACTGGTCGAAGTCGGTCACTTTACGTTGACTGGTGACAAGCTACATATGACTCAACCGGGGGTTAGCCAGCACATTAAGAAGCTGGAAGAACAACTGGAAGTTCTATTGTTGAACCGGATTGGAAAGCGGTTTGAGGTGACCAGAGAGGGCGAGGCATTGTACCAGTTTGGATGCAAAAGAAGGCAAGAGGAAGAACAACTCTACAGGGAGTTACAGTTTGATGACCCCCATAAGGGTGAATGTCGCTTTGCTTGTTCGGGAGCAATGGCGAGCTTTTTGTATCCACATCTACTGAAAAGGCAGAAAAAGCATTCCGGACTTATTGTCTCCGTTGAAGGTGCACCTAACGAGCGAATCATCGAGAGCATATTAAAAAATGCAATTGACCTGGGTATTGTCACCCAGTCTTCCCCTTCGACTGAATTGGTGTATGAAGCGATCGGTTTTGAACCCTTGTGTCTTTTTCTGCCAAGCACCTATGCTTCTCAGCCTCTGAGTTTTGACAGCCTAAAAGAGTTAGGCTTCATTGACCACCCAGATGGCGCTCACTACGCCGACCGTCTTTTGAGTGCCAACTTTGGTGAACAATTCCATAGCGTCGAAAAACTTAATAAAACTGGTTATATCAATCAGATAAATCAGATCTTGATACCTGTGTCTGACGGCCTCGGCTTTACGGTGTTGCCGGAAAAGGCCGTTCGTCACTTTCCGCAGCAGTCATTGCTTTATGTCGCCCCTTTAAAAGTACCAATCCAAGACGAATTATTTCTGGCCAGAAAAAAACATCGGGTACTGCCGAAGCGTTATGATTGGTTTGAGCGAAAAATCAAAGAATTGGTCAGAATGTAACTGGTGGGCAAGACAGCTAGGAGCAAGAGTAAAATTATACGTGTCACAGTGAATTTGGGGCAGGAGGTTCTGGTTCAAATTCAGAAATCACGATTACTATTTATTCTCTCGCATTGAGTGGAGTGTCTGAAATTGTCCGAAATGCGAAATTACCACTGATCCTGACAAACAAGAAAACGCCCCAGAGTTTCCTGGGGCGTTTTATGTTCATCTATATCTTCGAGTGTTCCCTTCGTGGGAACCTTTGATGGATCACGAGACCTCAGCAATCCAAGTATTTTTGTTTTTCAACTTTATGAGATTTTCCCTAAACGGTCAGGTGGATCAGAGACTAGCATAACGTCTTCATCCTTTGCCTTCGAGAGACCTCATGACAGATTTGAGGTAACTCAAATATAACACAAACAGGAGGATTAAAACTAAGCTCAGAAATCTCTATCAACAAGAAGCCTACGCAAAACACTAAAGCATCACCCCTTCCGCTTTAGTGATTGTCTAGCTCATGAAGCTAGTAACCATTTTTCTGCTTCACCTATATCTTTAAAAATTTTCCCGAACAAACCCCGATTAACAGCCACATCTTCACCAAATAAGTTGAGATCATGGTCCCCTGCTTGTCGGTCGATAAACGCCAGTTTGATTCCTATAAAGCCTATTTCTGGGAGTTTTGCAGCGAATTGGAACATCTCGATAGTGGAAAATTGACTTCCTATGTCCTCTTCAATCACTAATTTCCAATATCCCCTGTTTCTACATTCCTTAGCAATACGTGTCCAAACGCTTAAAGCTTCATGGCGCTCCTCATGCAGAGAACGGATAAAAGCATATAGATACTCTGGTTTTTCCTTGTATGTAACTTCGTAAATTGGTTCGTCCACCTCAGGGCCCTCCTTATGTATACGTGCTAACGGACCAAGCTAAGAGAGCGGGCGTTGGTCTTTTTATCTCTATCAATAGCACGCCGGTTTTGCCTCAGAAGTCGTGATAAGCAATAAAGACCCACCATTACAAGGAACCGTTTATAATTATGCGTCTGCACCTGACACTAAAGCATTCAGAAGGCAGATCGTCTATCAGGGCCGTTAAAGAGGCAAGAGGCCTCACGTCTGTCCTTTTCTCGAATAGAGTCAAAACCAACAGTTACCCAACCACTCGATCGTTTAAACTGCATTACGTTATTCTTTTCTAGCAGTACATCGAGAACTGGAGGAGTCAGATGTTGATAAGTCCCATCTCTTGCGATGATATGAATAAGTTGTTGTCCTTGTCTTCGTAGGACTCTGCGATCTGGCATCGCTTCTCTCCTAACAAAAATGTTGTACCAGTTCATATTATAGCTTATTTGAGAAATACAAATCCTGATAAATAAAAACGGCCACCAAGGATCGTCCCCTGGTGGCCATAGTTTTGTGTATTAAACAGCTTACTGAATACCTCTATCAATAAGAAGCCGAATTTCGTCTCATAAGTCGTGACTTTTTGTAATAATTATCTTTCGTGACAATAACGGCATAATGAAAAAGTCCTATTGGATGCTGTCGCTCTATAGTCATTATGTGAGCCACTTCCGTGGCAGTTTTCACATAATATCTCTGTTTCAAAGCGAACTCTTTTTGACTTTAGACTACTACCGAGCAGTACCCCCTCATTTCGCGCTTTTTTGTCCTTAAATTTGATACTAATCATGTGGCTACTACATTTTCCTTCGTCGAATAAAAGGCAGAAGCTTGGATGCTTAGAGTTGGTTCCAACATGACAGGAAATGCAATTAGAAGAGTTTTTTTCAAGCTCTGACTCAACGTCTTGAAGGGCGAAGACTACGGAACAAAACAACAGGCATAAGAGGAGATAAAGCAGAGCCTGAGAAATAACTAGGCTGTTTATACTAAAAAGAAACATAACGTTCTCCTTAATATCTCATCACGGTAATATTCGATAAACCAGAAGGAAGACAGAAACCTCATTCAATGTTACATGCCATACATCCCATCTCCTCCTGTAGCTGCACACCTTTCACAAGTATCAATGGTATGCTTTTTGTTCGTAAAAAAAGATGCTGTATAAATATAATTATCAATAACACTCCACCAAGTTTGTCCGTTAAAACTGAAAAACCGAGCATACTTAAGGATCAGTATCCTTAGGCAGCTCGGCCATCTTCGTGTAGTTTTATCAAGTAAAGATCCGCCGCTTTCCGTCCTCACCTTACGATGAGTATGGCGTTTCTCGGGATCATTGTTTACTAATTAATTTCAACCTATCCCAGGCATGATTATTGTCAAGTCATGACAAACCAAAACGCAACTAATGGATGAACAAAATCACACGAATGACTATGCTACGAGACCACTACTTAACGTTAAAAATATTCTCGTTTGTTTTATTATAAATCCTGCTGGATTGCTCGGCGCATGCTAAATAAAAAAACTTGAGAAATTCTTACTACCCCTGACAAATAAGAAAAGGCCACCAAGGATCGTCCCCTGGTGGCCATAGTTTTGTGTATTAAACAGCTTACTGAATACCTCTATCAATAAGAAGCTCGTTTTCGTCTTATATGTCGTGATGTTTAAAAGGATTCTTGAAGCATTACGGTGTCAATATCCCTTTAAGTGTTATAACACAATCACATTTGCAACTATCACAGGCAGTAAGAACAGGCTTTCCACATTCATAATCAGTATGTATAAAATCGTCCAAAGGGGTTTCGTTCAACGAGTTACATTTGTTACAAGGCCAAGTAATAAAGCTCGATTTGATCATCCGCCCCCTCCAGATTGATATTTTTACTGGTATTTAAGAACTCACATCAACGATCACCAACCTAGCACACGACTACTCACAATCGTCTCATAAATATTACTGCATTGATTTCATGGCCTCAGATTGACCGAAATGCGAAATCCTTAAAGACCCTGACTTATAGAAAAGGCCACCAAGGAGCGAACCCTGGTGGCCATAGTTTTGTGGATTAAAGTGCTTACTGAATACCTCTATCAATAATAAGCCGTTTTTCTTCTAGGAAGTCGTGACAAACAAGAAATGCCACCAAGGATTGAACCCTGGTGGCCATGATAAAACAGTGAAGGTTAGGAATGTTTGTGCAGATCAAGGCTCCAAAGCAAAAAATACGCGTTGTCGTCGTTCTTCACCATCGTATGGTGCTCTTTGATTTCGCATTTTATCTCGGCCAAGAACAGCCCATCCATCAGAACGTTTAAAAAACATAATCTTTTCTGTCAACAGAAGAAATTGTAACTCGTCATTGTTAACCAACTCTTCATGACCATCTTTAAGTACCACAGGGATAAGCACAGAATGAGCCTCCTTTCTAGCCGGCAACTATCTCCTAAGCTATCGCGAAGAGTGGTTCTGTCAAGAACGTAGATAAATAAATTAATTTTGGGAACTTCTTGGAAACACACTAGAGGGTTGATTGTTTCATAAATCATCTCACATTGTTTCGGAATGTTCAGATTGGCATAAATGCGAGATTCTCGCTGACCCTGACATATAAAAAGGCCACCAAGGATCGGACCCTGGTGGCCATAGTTTTGTGTAGTAAACACCTTACTGAATACCTCTATCAATAAGAGGCCGTTTTTCGTTTCAGAAGTCGTGACTTATGAGACAAATTCTCTGCATTTCGAGTAGGCACCTCTACGTATCGCAGAGTGAGAGACTTGACGTTGTTTTACAAACTCTACAGCAACCATTTATTGCAACACAAAAAACTGATTACAGAAGAGTCAAAAGATTTTTGTAGATAAACTCTTAATCAGTCAATGCTGCGTTCTTCACAGTCTTCGCAAGCCCAGACTTCAGAAGTCTGGTCTACGAGAACAGTAAGGGCATTCCCCTCCACATTGATCACGCTCCCCTGTTTGTTGGACTTGAGATTTCTAACCTGGCGTAAGTTGCCGTGTGTAACTGCCTGACTGACGTTAATCAACCCTTCAGCATTCATTCAATTCAGAGCCTCCTCTGGTGGTTAGATTCCCGCACTTTATTACATGAGGCAGTTACTATTTTCTAGCTTGATAAAAAAGAATTTGTCGTGTCTAATGTTTAGCTCAGTCATAAACTCCTACCTATAAGAAAAGGCCACCAAGGATCGAACCCTGGTGGCCATAATTTTGTGTGTTAAAGAGCTTCCTGATTACCGCTATCAATAGGGCCTTTTGCAAAAGTCCTGGGCTGAGGTACTTCAGAACAAGTTGAAGTCTTGATTCCCCGTTTCAACTAAAAAAACACGGCTGGAAACGATCTACTTGGCCGGCTTTCGGCTTTTGGAACAGACTTATCCCTGTAAACTCATCTTTTGCTCCGTGACAATCAGAAACCTGTGACTTTGAGCAACTGGTCGGCAAACAAGGTCACGATGCCGAACATGGCGTGCATCATGACCTTGTCCGGGCCACGGACCTGAACGCTCCGGCCTCCGAACTCGTCCTTGAATCGGCCATTACAGCGCTCCACCGAGGTGCGTTCATTATAGCGTGCGGCTTCATGCTGGGCCATTGGCGCGATCTTTTTACTCCGTGGGTTGCGGTCAATAACGGGTACATGGCCAAGCGCTTTACTCTGCTCCCAAATCTGCGTCGCATCATAAGCGGCGTCCATCAGGTCGTAACAGGACGTCACTTTGACAGCACTCAGCTTCATCAACGGGATCGCCACTTGGCTGTCATGAAGTGGCGCCGACGTCAAGACCGCACTGATCGGCAACCCGCAATCATTCACGTCCAGATGCAGCTTGTAGCCGTGCCAGGTCTCCATATAGCCTTGGGCATTCTTCTTGACGCCTCGATCACAGACCTTTGGCAATTCCGCAAGCGCTTCTTGTGCCGTCTGGAGTCGCTGAAGATCGAGCCGTTTCAGTGGGCGAACCTCAACTTTGGTCGGACGCCCTCGCTTCTTCGCGACCTTGGGCAACTTAATCTTTTTTGCAGGTTTCTCTCGCCCTGGAAGAGCCGTCGAATCCCGGCTGATGTGCCCTCAACTCCGTTCCGAGGTGCTCTTTGACCAGTGCATCGTGGACGACCGTGCCCAAACCAGCCTTGGCATACTCGGCAAAGGCACGTGAAAAGGTCGATTCCGAGGGAACTTCCTGCCGTTTGCTGAACCCACAGATGATCCGTAGATTCGGGGTGCTCAGCAAAGCGTTCCGCAAAGGCCTGGTGTGCTGATAACGAAGCAACGCCTTAGCCACAAAGGCCCGAGCGATTGATTCACGTTCCTTGATCGGTCGTCCCAACCATTGCCGACGGCGACTGACTGGGACATGCTGTTCAATCTGAACCAATTCAAGGATCTTGACCAGGCGCTTCTCCGGATCAGTGAGCGGGTCGGGCAGGCTTTCGTCAAGATAGGGAAATAGACTTTGCTGTACTGTTCCCATCAACCATGATATTTTCGCGTTGAGCTTCATGGGCATCCTCCTGAGGATTATTTGGCCTAGTAACCTAATAATATCAAACAGTTGCCCTTGAGGCTCAACTTTTATATGCTTTTACTAAGTGTATTCATAAACGTGAATGTACTTTTGCAAAAGGCTCTATTGATAGACATAATTCAGTAAGTTAAAAACATAGCCACCAGGGACCGATCCTTGGTGGCTTTTTATTGGATTGCAGGAACAGTAAGAATTTTGCGTTTTAGCCAAGGCTCCTAGTACCAGACAATGCAGGAGGATAAATAGTAAATCGGATGACTGGATTCGAGCCAGCACCCTTGCTCCCGAAATCATCGTAGCAATTTTTGGGGTGCCCACAAATATCAGACGTGGGGAGTTGCAGGAAACTTGTCTTTTTAAAGGTCACTTCACCCCTCAAAAAAGTTGCTTCCCCTCAACATGCTAGATCTGCGCTACTTACGATCAAGCTTTTCACACGAGGCATAGTTGTTGAAATTTAACAAGATAGTAGTAATGTTTAGATGGTATGAGGGGTCATATGGCAGAGGTTAGTAATTGGTATTTGCTTAGTTTTCCCTTTAAGGCAGTTTTAGCTCAAATTGTTCGCTGTGAATATGGGGAAGTAAAGTCTCGTCAAGAACCAAACATTCAGGGTGGAAATGAGCTGTTTTTTGAACTATCCAATGCAGCCGTGAGGCCAAAGGCTTCTTTATCTTATGGCCCCGAAGAACGACTTAAGAAGAAAGGAAGTTGCCATGAATCCATTTACAAGATGTTTTTTAGGAACACTCATCATGACCATACTTGTCGCATGTGCCTATCATGATGTAACTGTCTCGTGGGATGAGACAACACAACTGGCTGACGGTACGGCTTTAAACGAGGAGAATCAGGAAGTACGGTATAACGTCTACATTGACTACAATATAGATCCCAATCATAAATCGATGCTACTTTTGACCAAGGATGGGCCCATTAAAGAAACAAGTTATACAATGCATCATGCTAAAGCCAAAGGGCATTATCTCGTCGGCATTGAAGCCGTTCTTTATGAAAACGGAGCCCCCGTTGTAAATTCAGATTTGAGTTCTTTTGCATGGTCAAACAGCAAAAAAGACACCAATGAAAAACCTTTTGATGTGGATATTGCAAGATAGTCAAACACTAAGGCCAATGGCCTACTCGAAACGTCGGGTTGGCTATTTTGTTTTCAAGATAATGATGGACCAGAGAGGGTTGAGTGTCTCCGAGAGGCCCATTGCACAAAGGAATTTCACAAACGGACCAGACAAGGACCGGTGCCTAAAAAATGAGCGACCCCGAGAAGATCGCATTCATGTAAATACTGGTCGGGATGACTGGATTCAACCAGCGCCCCCGCACCAGAGGCAGGTGCGCTACCAGACTTTGGCTACATTCTTATAAATCACGACATATGAGAGAAAAACCGGCTTCTTATTGATAGAGGTATTCAGTAAACCAAAACTATGGCCACCAGGGTTCGATCCTTGGTGGTCATTTATTATTTATCAGGGGTAGTAAGAATTAAATGCATTTCTGTAAGTTTGACCGAACCAAAACAATGTGAGAGGATTTCTAAGAAGTTTTAAGTGTGTCATCCGGAAGGTGCTAACACACCCTTATGACAACGGATCACCAGTTGGGTAGTTGACGGCAATGTGTCAATCTCTTGGTGTTGGGACGTTAAGTCAGAGAAAAGATCAAATGAAGGTATTTGCTTTTATTTTACTTCTGCTGGCACCATTTAGCTCTCCTGCTGAAGAATGTGAGATCAGTGGAAAAGCAATTTTGTGGGGCTACGACGTTTGTTTTTGGGAGTACGAGACAGATGATTCAATTCATCCGAGTGTGATTGATTGCGTAGAAGAAGGACAGGAGTTGATAGAAAGAGTTGGTTCTTGTGAGGCGAAGCATACATTTAAATCGCGCATCTGCGATATGGCAAGAGAATGGAAAACAGAAGGTATAGACCCAGAAACATGCATTTCGTCTGACATGCCTCTCGGCCCATCAGTTAGAGAGGGAGGTATTTAGAAGACAATAGACAACATAGAAAAAGCTGCTACAAGTTTACATACTACTCTGTCTTATGATCCCTTCATAAGGCAGGGACCTTTTCCCTGCTCCCACCCCCCTCCGGTGAGCGGGTTTTTTATTTTTTAGCACAACGAAAGGAGGTGTTTTGTAGCGTGAACTCCAACAGGAAGAAGGTCGTCTGACATTGCAAAGTCACCTTCATTAAACATCATGCGTCTAACACATTCTTGCTTTCCGTCCTTGCAGTAATCATCGACCATGGCTCTCCAAACTAAATGTTCTCTGATATGAAACTTGTGGAAGAAACCGCAGCAATAAATGTTTCTGCAATACATGGTCCTCTCCTTACGCTCTACCGTAAGTGGTAGAATCTCACATGGAGCATAAATTAAAGCACACTAATTGTATTTATCAAGACGTTTCTGGAAATTTTTACATGTCACGACATAAGAGAAGAAAACGAGCTTCTTATTGATAGAGGTATTAGAGAGACTCTGTTTAACCAATAGTTGGGTCAAATTCCCCGCAGTTTGCTGCGATTGGATGTAAATGATTCATACTATTGCTACCCCGTGGATTGCTGCGGAATAGCTCATTCCACTTAATCATGGCCACCAGAGCTCTTTCTTCGGTGGCCTTTTTTTCGTGTGCATTTATAAAACACGAAAGCCGTTAGCGATTCATCGGCGTTTGACATCCCTGTGCTCTCAGATAAAGTTAAGATCAGTTTTCAGTTCGTGACTTTGGAAAGGAGGGCGCCATGTCCAAATCTATTCGTGATGTGTTGAAGAACAAGGGAGCTTCAATTGTTAGTGTCAGCGCCGATGAGACTGTTTACAAAGCCTTGGAATTGATGGCGAAGGAGGATGTTGGCGCATTGCTTGTCATGAATGAGGAAAACGTGGTCGGTATAATGTCCGAACGCGACTATGCACGAAAGGTGATTTTGGAAGGACGTTCATCACTCAAAACGTCAGTTGAGAAGATCATGACTAACAAAGTACTTTATATCTCTCCGGACAAAAGTGTGGAAGAAGGTTTGGCGCTGATGTCCGACAAGCGCTGTCGTCATCTTCCTGTGTTTGAAGATGGCACGCTGATCGGCATGGTTTCGATTGGCGATCTTGTTCAGGCCAATGTCGCCGACAAGGAATTTATGATCAGCCAGCTTGAGAATTACATTCTCAGTGGGTAAGTGACCTCTATAAGTACTATTCGTTTTTATCCGGGAACACACCACTTATAAACCACGAAAGCCCTCAATCTTCGGATCAGGGGCTTTTCTTATTTGTCACGACTTACGAGAAGAAAAACGGTTTCTTGTTGATAGAGGTATTCAGTAAGCTCTTTAATCTGCAGAATCAAGGCCACCGGATCATCGTCGGGTGGCCTTTTGTGTTCATGCAGACAATGCCTGTCTGTTCTCATATATATAGTCGATATACAGAGGATGTGCTGATGCCATAATGTTCGGCAATCTCACGTTTACTACACCCTGGCGTTTCGTAATCATTTAGAAGTTCGACTATCTCTTGAGGTGTAAGTTTTGGTTTCGCCCCGAAGACAACACCGCGAGCTTTGGCTTTCTCACGGCCCTCCAGTGAGCGTTCCCTGATCAATCCTCGCTCAAATTCACCAATAGCTGCGAGAATGTTGAATTGAAGTTTGCCGTAGATGGTTGTGGTGTCGATCCCCTGGTCCATGACAACGAGATCCACATTCTTCTCTTAAAGTCGCTGAACAATTTTTGATAAATCAACTACGGATCGAGCAAGGCGATCAAGCTTTGTGACCACGAAAACATCTTCCTCCCTAACAAAGTCGAGAGCATTTTTTAGTTCAGGACGATTTTTGGTCGAACTGGCCGAGGCTTTCTCTCGAAAGATGCGTTCACAATCTGCCAAGTGGTCCATTTGCACATCCAGTTTCTGGCCAACGGTACTAACCCTTGCATAACCTACTCTCATGCCCATGATAGTCTCCCTTTAATAGCTGTCTTTGCCCATCCGCTGCTGTGGGAGTGGTCATGAAAGTTTATCTGGGATCGGAAGGTTTTACTGAATTGCAGGGTTTCTAGTAAACAGCTCAAGCACCCAACTTCTTATCATCAAAACAATGCGAGAGGAATTTTAGTAAATAGCCCTTCCATTTTTACTTCGCACTATTGGACACAAGGTTTCCTGTTCGATTTATGGTGAAAAACGACTATAAAACAGAATGTTATGCATTTTTGTCCTTGAAAATACGTTTTGATAGTGAATAATTTAAAAACAAGTTAATAATTGTTGTGTTTGAAAGAAGCTTAAGGATTCTTAAGCGGGAGGTTGCATTGTGAACTTTCCAAATTTGCTCGAGAAAACATCCTTTTTCGATCGTTGGCTACTCGTCAAGCATTCAAAAGATTTTGTTCAGTCTGACCCTCCAATCATCTTATTAAAACTCTATATTCTACGCCTTGCAGCAATCCTTTTAGTGGCAGCGATTTGGGTCACTTTTACCTTGTTGTCCGGTTTCTTTACAGTAGGAGTTGTAATACTGATAGGGGGAGCAACCGGAATTGCACATTTTTTTACTAAGATAAAACCTCATCGATTTCATATTCTAAGTGCACTGCTTCTTACGTTTGCGTGTGGAGTGATTTGTAACGTTTTGGCTGGCTTAGCATTTTTTAGCTCTAAAATGGGTGTCAGCTATTGGCAAGTATTGATTACAAATCTTTCTCCGGAAAACATGCAAATGCTTAGTTGGGTTTTTGTGCAATCCGTACTACCTGAAGATCTAATCTATTACCTGATTTCAATAACAATTGTATTCTTTTTTGCACAACATAGTTATTTCTACGGGATGCGTGGTTCACAAAGCATTGATGTGCAGTTAATAAATGGCAACGTTTATCATATGGGGACAATGGCTCTAACAGTACTCCTTGAATTGAACAGGGTTGTTCAATTCAAACGTTCTCAAGGTTGGGCTGTGGTTGGTAGAGATCCGTTACGAAAATCAATAAGGCATGGATAATTTTGCTACCCCAATCGCAAGACATTAATAAATCGTCCCCCGATTCTCTAGTGAACGCCAGCGTTATTCGAGACACTTGATAGAAACATTAAGGAAGCTGTTTATTTCACAAAACTATGGCCACAAGTGTTCAATCCTTGGTGGCCTTTTCTTACATTGCAGGGTTACTAAGAAACTCGTAAATTTGCCAAACTGGAGATTCTGAAACAATGTAGGAGGATAAATAACAAGCCAATATCTTTGACCTAAACTCACGACTAGCAGACTGTCGGACTTTTATTCGCTTTGCAGATTGTTAGTTTGCCTTTTAGACGCTTTCCCAAATATTGCTTTTCTGTAAGCCTTTATTTGTATATCATTGTCTCATCAATATAAAACTAGGAGGGAATAGTGAGAAAATGGGAGTACATGGTTACGAGGATCAATGGAGCGATTGCAGCGCTGCCAAACTCTAGCCATAGTAAGAAGCTCGCCGAATACGGCAACGAAGGATGGGAACTGGTATCCATGTGCAATGAAGTTGATGCCGAAAACAACATAACTTATGCTTACTTCAAGAGGCCAATAGAATAAAAAAAATAAAAAAAACCGCCCCATTTCTGAGGCGGCCATAAAGTCAATTGGCCATCTGGAAACGGGTGGCCTTTCTTAATTGTCAGGATTTATGGCAACATTAAGAAGCAACGTGTAGCCTAATAAAACGTTTGCCCTTGTATGCACGATCGCAACCAGCAATTTTTAGAGATATTTCCGGATCGCCTCCGCCAACTGTTCCGGGGTTTCCTCGTAGATGAACCGGTAGCGGACTTTGCCCTGTTTGTCGTGGAGAAAGACGGTGGTCGTGTGATTGATCGAGTACCAGTTACTGGTTTGGCCCGGAATGATCATGTAATGAGCATGATAGGCTTTCACGACGTTGTCAATTTCCGCTTTGGCCCCGGTCAGGCCGATTGCATTGACACCGAAATATTCAACATATTCCTTCAATAATTTGGGTTTGTCTCGCTCGGGATCGACGGAAATAAATATTGTTCGCACCTGCTCAACCTGCTCCTTGTTCAGAAGGTTGAATGCGCGCTGGAGTTTGGCCAGGGTGCTCGGACAGGCGTCAGGGCAGGAGGTGTATCCGAAAAACAGCAGGACGATGTTCCCTCTGAGATCCTGTAGTTGGAAAGGCTCGCCGCTGGTCCCGGTGAGGGTGAAGTTGCCGCTAGAGTTGAAAAACTGTGCGGGATCGGGCTCTGTCATTTTCGGTGGATCAGTAAGAAAAGATCCCACGATAACAAGCGAGCAGATGCCGATCCCGGCTAACGTCAGTTTTATCAACAGGTTTCTCTTCATTCATAGCCCTCCAGCACGCCCATGCCGAATCAATGGTGGGACATGGGGGACATCGATCCCCATTTTTTGACGACGGCATCGACCACTACCGTTGCCCTGTCGGTAAAGTTCAGCGAGAGCGGGATCGTTTCTCCCTCTTTAATCGGCCTGATAAGGCCGATCAGCATAATATGATAGCCTTTCGGAGCGAGGATCGCCTGCCCGTTGGCAGGGATACGGAGCTCGCTCATCTCCTTCATTTTCATGATTTCACCGACCTGTTCCATAGTGTGGATTTGGACAGTCACTGCGACGTCACAGTCCGCTGATTTTATGACGGCATCGTCAGATCCGGTATTGTGGATTGTCATAAAAGCGGCTGTGGTTGTTGCAGACGGGGGAATGCCGCGAATCCAGGCGTCCTGGACGGTGATCCCCTGCGCCCCGGCGTTAGCAATATACAGCAGCAAAAAGACTTTTAAAAAACAGAGGCTTCGAGAGAGCAATTTCACAGGAATTTCCTTTCAAAGAAATGGTTGCTGTCTGACACTCAATAATCGAGGGTCAGGATTCTCCCCTTGGTGAAATTGAAAAAGGCTTTCTTGTCAGCGATCTGTATCCCGTCGGCAACATCCTCCTTGGATTTCCCCGCCGCCTTTAGGCATCCCGGACAGACCATCATTGTCGCCCCCTGCTTGAGCAGCGCGCTGAACTGTGTCCGTGAGGACGGGAAGTGGGAGTAGGTAATGTCGGGAGAATCCTTGAGAACCGCATCCACGCCCTTGATGTCAATATATACAAGGACATCGTGATCGTCCGACATGATTTTGGCCATGTTGAGGGCCATTAGCAGCCGGTGCGGATCGTCGCTGCCATGGCTGATATGGATGAAAACACCATCCTTGACATTGTTTTCCGCCTGTACCGAGGGTGCCAAGACTGCAGCTAAACAGAACACGCTGAACAAGACCAGAGCTCTTTTCATTGGATCTCTCCTTTCCTTGTCGCAAGATACTTTTTGTGACATAGGTGGCGAGGTGACGTCGCTTGCCACCATGTTAATTATGGGCTTAATTCCCCGGTGATTCACGTGGGATTGTCAACATTTATAGCAGCTCATATAACACTGTCAATCGAGGGCCAGCAGCTTAGTTCAAAGGAAGTGACAGGAATTTTTTTTCGCGGTTTGCTCCGACAGACTTCGAGCGCAGGTTGGAAGGGTTACACAACTCATCGAAGGCCTCTCAAAAGTTACGACTTCTGAGACGAAAAAAGGCTCATTGATACAGGTATTCAGTAACCTTTTTAGTACACAAAACTATGGCCACCAGGGTTCGATCCTTGGTGGCCTTTCCTATGTTGCCGAACTTAACGAAAGGATATATGAGGAGTTGGGAAAAGTGATAAAATATAAGTGGGTAAACAAATAATTGTTTGCCTCCTGAATGACATTTCCCCGTAGACCTCTTCCCCCATCCTTTGGCTGCGGGGAATTTTTTATAATGCAGGGGTAGTAAGAATTTTGCATTTCAGCCAATGTGGTATGCCTCGGACAATGTGGGAGGTAAATAATATTTCCACATTTGTTCAAAATGCCGGAAACAAAACAGAGTTGTGAGATATTTTTAAGATCCTTGTGCTACTATGCACACGACATGACGCCAAACCTTCCGTGAGGAAGGGACGGAAAGCAACGGGTCTTACCTTCTTCTTCAAAAGATAGCCGAGCTGCCAAAGCATTTGATGCCTTGGCAGCTTTTTGTTTTATATGATCTATGACACCGCTCTACAAAGTTTCTATTTGCTTGGGTATGAGGGGGAACATGATAGCTATCAAGCGTATAGCGATGGGTCACGTCGTCAGATGGGCTTTCATAGGTTGTCAGCTCTTGGCAGTGACAGCGTGCTCTGCGCCAGGACCGGAGCGTTCAGACCTGCGCATATTCTGGCCGTTGGATGATAGTGGGCCCAAACTGGAATTTATGGGTGGCGTCCACAGTGACCTCGACCTTGTTCCGTTTGCGGAGCGCAATCAACTGCTTGATGCTTTTACCGGCCGGGTTCCTAATGTCACCCTAAAACAGCCGTTTGGCATCGTGGCACTCGCGCCTGGCAGGGTTCTGGTCACCGATGCCGCACTGAACTGCATCTTACTGTTCGACATCCCGGGGCGTACTGTCAAGCCCTTTTCTTCTTTTTTTTCAGGGGAACCTCTGGGGATCGATACCGACATGGCTGGCAATGTCTATGTCACCAATGCAAGTCTGAAAGCTATTAACGTCTTCAACCGCGACGGTCAGCCTCTTGCCACCATCGCCGGAGGGACTGGACTGGTAAGGCCTTCCTATCTTGCCCTGCACAAAGGTCTTCAACGGGTTTATTTGGCTGATGCGGCCCGCCACAAAATCGTGGTTTATGACACCAAGGGGAACCATCTGTTCGACATCGGATCGCCGGGGAATGATCCTGGCGAATTTGCAGTGCCGCAAGGGATGGCGTTTGACGACCAAGGAAAGCTATTTGTCGCCGACATGCTGAACTGTCGCATCCAAGTGTTCGATGCTGATGGCCACTTCCTTTACACGTTCGGGCATCAAGGCACCAAACCTTGGGGCTTTGAGTACCCCCGCGACCTCGCCTTTGCCAGTGACGGTACTCTGTATATCGTCGATCACCGCAAGGGGATGTTACTCGCATACCAGCCTGAGGGGAAGTTCCTTTTTGCAGTTGGAAAAGGCAAACCGACGTCACATCCCTTGGGCTTTTCGACACCAACTTCGCTTGAAATTAGTAGCGATGGTGCTCTTTATGTGACGGAGCCGACAAACGGCCGCTTTTCAATGTGGCAGGTACTTAACGATAACTATTTGGATGCACACCCTCTCAGTATACAGGATCAGATCGATATTGAGAGTTTCAGCAAAAAATACAGCAAATTAACCAAGAGGCTTTATTGACGCCCACTCTTCAGGGGAAACTTACGATGAAGGTCATACGGTTTATGGTTCTCGGGTTGTTGCTGGGGCATTGTTTGACAGCCAAAGTTCAGGCCTTAGATGGGGCTCACGATTTCGGCGGTCTGATTGCAGATCCTTGCGGGGCCTGCCATAGTGTTCATAACGCGGTTGGTGGCAGCTCGTTATCTAGCAATGATGTCCCTGCAATCACGTCAGTTTACAATAGCCCGACCATGGATCATTCCATTCTTGTAGACACTGTAAATAATTGTGATGCGCCGCTGTGCCTTGCCTGTCACGATGGTGCCTTTGCGCGTGCCAACGTTAGCGTGGACATTGCGGATATAATCGAGGGTAATGTTTCTGACATCACTACCGACCTATCCAACGACCACCCGGTTGGATTTATCTATGACGCATCTTTAGACGACGAGATTAAAGAACCAACAGATGAACACGTTCATGTAACCTTCGGCCCGGGATATAACGAAATGTGGTGTTCAACATGTCATAATGTACACAACAATACGTACCCTCCTTTTCTTAATATGCCAAATGATGGATCTGCTCTTTGTTTTGAGTGTCACATTAAATAGTCCTCTTGTTCTTCAACTCAAATGGAAACAGTTAAAGGTCGAACCTGTGTGCAGCCCCTTATGCTTTTCAACATCGGGGGCATTTCTTTCTTACAATTTTAGAGAGCTTCTAAAAAAATGCTCATTCTCTTTTTCTCAAAAATCACCACTGCCGAGAAGAAAATCGGCTTCTTATTGATAGAGACATTTAAGACGACAAATTGAAGGCCACCTGGAGACGATCCAAGTGGCCTTTTCTATAATGCAGGGTTTTCAGTAATTTAGAATTTCTGACCAATATCCCCATCCAAAACAATGCGAGAGGATTTTTAGTAAATATTTCCTCTTTACCGCTGAACGCTATATCTCCCTTAAGCCCATTCTCAAATATCGGGCTATCTGAAAACCTCGAAGAGCCTGTGTGATATTACTTCTGTTGCTACAGTGAAATACCGTACCACATTGCCTCTCCAGTCAATCTTTCCTGAAACCAAACCATTGTTAGGCCCAGCCAATCATAAAAAAGCCCAACAGACAGAACTATTTTTCAGTGATTTTAGGTGTTTGCAAAACTTGAAACGATGCAAGCAAGTCCTCCTCACAAAAAACAATTATAACCGCTTAAGATTGCCTACTTATGGCCCTTAAGTTGCACTTCGCCTGAGCTAAATAATAATAATTAAAAACCGCTGTTAACTATATTTTATAAATTTACCCTCGGAGCTTTATTTATGTGTAACCGTTCTAAAGCATGTGCGTTTAATCGCACATATAACAAGAATCCTAATAATAACATGCTGCATCAACTTCTCATTGAGACCTACTGCGAAGGCGACCTCCATGAAGTCTGCCGACGCAAGGGTTATGAGGAGGACATGGGAGCTACCCCGCTTGCTGACCTTGGCCCAAATGGTTATAACATGGGCAGCAACCAGAGAATCTACTGACTGCTCCTCCCAAACTTTTATTTCAGGAGAGTTAAAAGGGTTTATATCTAGAGTGCTTGTTTGCGTCCCCCCCTCCTAAGAAACTAATTATTCACATGATTATGGCCACCTAGTAACAGGTGGCCATTTTCTATTTTTCAGGATCAGTAATAATTTTGCATTTCGGGCAATCTGAGCGCGCCGAAACAATGCAGTAGGATAAATAAGACACATTGCCGTCAGTTGTGTGTTGCTTCGACCTTCTAATACGTTTCCGAAAAATTCCTAAAGTTATTATATCTATGGCCTTGACAGAACCTCTCTTCGCGGTAACTTTGGATAAATTTGTCGGTTAAACGGGAGGCTCATTCTATGCTTATTCCTGTGGTACTTAAAGACGGTCACGAAGAGCTGGTTAGCTGTAACGAGTTGCATTTTCTCATATCTAATAAGCAGGTCATGTTTTTTAAACGTTCTGACGGATGGGTTGTTCTTGGTCGAGATAAAATACGTGAACTGAAAGTTCCATACAATGGGGTGGAGCGACGACAACACAATGCGTTTTCGCTGGACCACTGATTGTACAAACCCTTTCGATGATTATGTTGTTTTCAAGATGAATCTCAGAGGCCACTTCGATTACAAAGTCGGGCCAGGACCGAGGTCTTGGTGCAGTGAATATACCTAGCTACAAAACAGACTAATTCACAACATATGACAAGTCCATTAATGTTCGATCAGGCAGAATAGTCTTTTGTATCTTCTCAATTAACTCATCAATCTCTTCCACGGTTATCGGCTTGAAGAGAATGTGACACCCTAGCTCATTTGCCTTTTCCATTTCGCTTTTTGAGAATAAACCAGACATTACAATCTTGTTCTTGCTTAGTCCTTTACATCCCCTATTTCTCATATGCTCAATGAATTCCAGTCCCGTCATATCTGGCATCTTATTATCAGTTAAGAGAATGTCACCACACGGATAATTATGGTCACATACATTACCTTGAAAAGCCTGGCAGGCAGTTGGTTCGTTTGCACAAATTACTTCGTGGCCTTGAAACTCTAGGTGACGTTTCAGCACTATAAGAATGTTTTCTTTATCATCGAAAACAAAAACTCGTAACTTCACAACTGACTCACAATTAAATGCTGAAAACAAACCAGCTACAAATGTAGTGTTTAATCTTATATCGATTTCACTTAATCTCAGGTATCGAGGCTGCTGGTGTGTCAGTAGCACCACGACTTATGAGGGAAAAAGCGGCTTCTTGTTGATAGAGACATTTAAGACGACAAAATTATGGCCACCAGGGTTTCGATCCTTGGTGGCTGTTTTTATTTTGTCAAAGTGTAACTGCCTTCACGTTCTTAGTGCGTCATTCTTAAATTTGACCAGTGCCCTGAGTGAACATGACACAAGTCCAATAAGTGATAAGATAATTAGCAGACACATAAACATCTAAAATAAAAAACAAAATAAAGGGATTCCAACATGACAGAGTTCAGCCAAAAAAGGATGGCGTTTCTAGGTGTCAAGGCAGTTGCTCTGCCAGTAATTGACGTAGCAAGAGCAGACAACTTTTACGGAAAGGTGCTCGGCCTGTCTGCCGCCAACCACCCTGGAGAACCCTACGGATACCTGCTCGGAGAGACGATCTTATTGCTCAAGCAGGATTGGTATGCTGAGCCGAGTTCGGAGCCTAGTCCACGGATTACCTTACAAGTGGATGATGCTCGCAGTCTTGTAAAGACGCTCAAAGAGCGAGGTGTAACAATTCCCGATGATGTGGAACCAACCAAAACTGGATTTGTCGGAAGTTTCCTGGACAGTGAAGGTAACAAGCTTTGGTTTTGTTCCTATAACTAAATGACTTGTGAGAGGAAAAACGGCTTCTTATTGATAGAGGTATTCAGGAATCTAAAACTATGGCCACCTGGCAACGGGTGGTCACTTGTTTTTATGCATTATTGTCATACAATTATTTTAGATATTACTAACTAGCCCTAGTTTAAGGAATGAAGTGACGAATATATTTACGAGATAATTTAATTCAAGTGAACCTTATAAGTGCCCCGCAAAAACATTTTGGTAGAAGTATTTATGAAAATAAGTGTCACTATTATTCTGTTGTTAATCTTCCCCAGCATCTCAATTTGCGGACAGCTTGAGACTAAGTTCGGTCCAATCCTATTTGAAACAAATGAGCAAGTCGTTGATTATGGACGGAGCCTTGTGCCCAAGGGGAACCCTGAACTCCATCTCCGTTCCTTAACATTTGAGGCGATTATTTATCGCCACGAGAAAGTTTTCGCAGAGGTCTGCGCAAAACTTGACATCCATCTCAATGGTATTAAAACGAAGATTCGTATCGTCGATTCTCTTAAACAATTACATATAGAGTATAAACGTTACGTTCCTAACAGTTTGAAGACAGTGACCTCTTTTTACAGCCATCTGGACAAAACTATTTGGTACACACCTGAGCGATTGAGCTATGGCATCATATTGCACGAAACAGCACACGCCGTTATGGATCATTATTTTATTAGACCAATCCCATCCGGCGTCGATGAATTAGTTTCTGAAATGCTTGAGCAGTCCAATTGAGATTTCATATTAATGACGACTTGTGAGACGAAAACCGGCTTATTATTGATAGAGATATTCAGTAAACTGTTCAATGCACAAAACTATGGCCACCAGGGTTCGATTCTTGGTGGCCTTTTATTGTTTATCAGGGGCAGTAAGAATTTCTCATTTCTGCCAATCTGAGCTAGCCAAGACAATGTAGTAGGATAAATAGTAATCTCAGGCTTTCTTCTGTCCATCCCCCTATTAGGGGAAACAGACTTCCGACTCACTCAACCCCAAAAAAAGCGTTTCATAAAACCAAACTTCTGTTACAATCCTGACCAAAATTGTCTTAATTGGTCGGGAGTGTGATGTCTTGCGCCTCTCCTGGAAGAGATAACATATGAAAATAAACAAAGCTGGTAAGTCTACACCAGACAACATCGAGGGTCTGGAATTTAGCAACGAAATATCCTGCACTAAAAGTGCTCTAAATGCTCAGAGACAAGTTGCCTTTGCGGCAGATCTCTTCCTGGGTGATGCAACCATAAGGTTATTGTTGGAGTCTCTTGCCGAGGGGGTTGTGATCATTGATGACACAGCAACAATTGTTCTGGTTAACAAGCAAGTTGAAAGCTTATTCGGATATGCAAAAGGTGAAATAGTTGGGCGCCCCCTAAACATCCTTCTCCCCGAAAGGTTTCACTCAGGCCACCCAAAACATGTGACAGAGTATTTTGAAAAGCCCAAGATCAGACCCATGGGGCTAGAAATGGAGCTTGCTGCACGCCATAAGAACGGTCATGACTTTCCTGTTGAAATCAGCCTCAGCCACCTTGAAACGACCAGCGGCAACCTGGCTATGGCCTTCATAACAGACATTTCCCTGCGTAAAGAAGCCATTAATAAGCTTGAGTCCAGAAATCAGGAACTCGATGCTTTTGCCCATACTGTAGCCCACGATCTTAGAGGTTCTCTTTCCGTGTTGATCGGTTACGGAGAACTACTGACTGATCATGAGGTTAACCTCAACGAAGGACAGATCCAGGAGTCTCTCAACATGATCTGTCGTATAGGTCGAAAGATGTCTGACGTTGTTGATGAATTGCTCCTTCTCTCCAGTGTTAGAAAAGAGGATGTCATTGTCACCCCCATAGATATGATGTCGATCATCAACGAAGTAACTTTTCGACTGAGTCAAAAAATTGAGGAATACGGAGCAGAAATCACTTTGTCGAAGGACTTCCCCAGGGCAATTGGCTATGCACCTTGGTTGGAAGAGGTCTGGTATAACTACATCAGCAATGCTGTCAAGTATGGTGGAACTCCCCCGAAAATAGTATTAGGGGGGGAATTAACCGAAGATGGTTATGCTAGGTATTGGGTCAAGGACAACGGGCCGGGTTTGTCTCCAGACGATCAAAAACAACTTTTCGTTGCCTATTCATCACGTACAAACTATTCAAAAGGCAATGGTCTAGGCCTCTCGATTGTGAAGCGCATAGTGGAAAAACTCCACGGTCATGTTGGCTTAGAGAGCGAGGTTAACAAAGGCAGCGTTTTTAGCTTTACCCTTCCTGTTGTAAAATAACTACCATTGGCAGCTTATCTTGAGAAAGGACTGGAAATTCTTATAAATAAGGGTTCGTAAGATTTGTGTGTTTTGGCCAATTTCACGCACTCAAAAAAATTCGAGAGGATAAACAGTAAACTGGATTACTCGATTGAAACCAGCGGCCCCCTTCTCCTGACAACCCAAAACATTCAGGAGGAGGGGGTTCATCTAGTTAAGTTGTGAATCAGTGAGAGGGCGGTCTATCCCTTCCCAAACTTCAATGCCGTGCTCTGTGTCTCTGGTGTCCCAGTAAACTTCAATACCGTTTCCGTCTGGGTCGCTGAAGTAGAGGGCCCAACTGATGCGATGGTCTACTGGATAAACGGCCACACCATCTTTTTTGAGCTTTTGGTATGTATCGGCCAGAGTTTGTTTGTTCGGTACTTCAAAAGCGACATGATACAAACCGACATCATCTTTTTTTGGTAACAGGGCCTTTTCCCCAACCTCCTGTAGGGCCAGTTCATGATGCATCTGACCCGCAGACATAAAAACAAACGTATCTGCAAACTTCTCGGTAATCTCCATATTGAGATAATTATGGTAAAAAGAGATCGATCTTTTCAAGTTGCGAATCTTAAGATGAACATGACCGATTTTCATATGACACCTCAAATCCTTTCTTTCTAACTTGTCTCTTTAGTAAATGACTATTTGCGCACGCCCTGAATTTCTAGATTGATAGCTACTTCATCGCCAACAACAAAACCACCTGTTTCCAGGGCTTTGTTCCAACTAAGCCCGTAATCATGACGATTGATCACGGTACTTGCTGAAAAACCCGCGCGAACATTGCCCCAAGGATCTGTATTTTCGCCACGGAAACTGCCTTTCAGAACCACTTCTTTAGTTGTCCCGCGAATAGTCAGATCACCATAGACCGTTATATCTTTGCCTTGGCCTTCGATCCTCTTGCTGGCAAAGGTCATCGCCGGGTAATTTTCTGCATCGAAAAAATCTGCGCTGCGCAGATGGTCATCACGCTTGGCCTCTCGGGTGTTAATTGAGGCAACTTTAATCTCTGTTGTTGCTGATTTAAGCGAATTGGACGCTGAGTCGACCTCAATCTCTCCCTGGTACTCGTTGAAGGAACCGCTGACCTTGAATACCATAAGATGGTCAACGGTAAACTGTACTTGAGAATGAACCGGGTCGACCTGATAGATAGCGGCAGAGACAAACTGTGCTGTAAAGATCAGGATAGTAGTGAGGGTGGCAACTTTGTTTTTCATGATGAGTCTCCTTAAGTTATGTGTCTGAGTCGACTAATGTCTGATTTCTTGATTGCAAACTATCATAGTTATATATAGAGTAATAATATTAATTATTGATATTAATCATAGTCTTTATCTATGGAAAAAATGGAGCGCATATGACCCTCGAACAACTGAGGATGCTGGTCAAGATTGCCGATTCCGGCGGCATTCTTGCTGCGGCTGAAGCCTTGCATAAAACCCAACCGACAGTCAGTGTTGGCATCAAGAAATTGGAAGAAGAGCTGGGTTTGCAGATCCTGTCTCGTGACGGGTACCGTGCCAGCCTGACCCCTGCTGGCGAAGCTCTATGTCAACAGGCTCGTGTCATTCTCAAGCAGAGCGAGAAATTGTCTGACATAGCAGAGCATCTTGCCCAAGGCAATGAGCCTGAGGTGCGCATCGCTATCGAGGCGAGTTGTCCACTTTCTCTGGTATTAGAAATACTTGCCGTTTGTGAGAAAAAATATCCCGGAACTCAATTCAACCTTATGGGCGACACTTTGTGGGGGGCTTTGGAGCGATTGCAGTTAGGTGAAGCGGACTTGGCTATCAGCCCCTGGTTCGATGAAAACCTGGACTTTGAATCTTTACCGTTGACCTCTGTCACGCTTGTTTCCGTGGCTTCTCCGCAATTTATAGACAACTTGGGTAAAAGTAAGTTGATGCTTGATGACTTGAGAGATTCTGTTCAAGTTGTCGTCAGAGATAGTAGTCGCAATCCGCCCCAACATAGTTTTGGATATTTAACAGAGCGCCGTCATTGGTTTGTCACTGATCACTTTACCAAGAAAGAGATTCTACTTGCCGGAATGGGCTGGGGGCGATTGCAAGAACATTTCATCACTGATGAGTTAGCCTCTGGCAGGTTAGTTCCCTTAGCAATCGAAAATTATCAATCCACGATGGAGGTCAAAATCTGTGTTGCACGCATGAGAGGTAAGCCGGTTGGCCCGGTTGCAAAAACTCTTTGGAAGGCTTTTTTTGAACATTCTGAACAAATGAATAAGTAGCAAAGCTAAGCTATATATTTAAATATCACGACTTCTGAGAAGAAAAACGGTTTCTTATTGATAGAGGGTTTCAGGAAGCTCTTTAATCCAAAAACTGTGGCCACCTTAGTTCAACACTTGTTGGTTATTTAATTTTCTCTGTATTTGATTCCCATAATAAAAAAAGGGCACCGGAATATCGGCGCCCTTTGAACTTACATCAACTTAATATTTATTTTACGTGACATTCGTTACACTTGGTCGGACCGTTCATCTCTTTGTGACAAGACTTGCAAGACTTGTGACCGTAGACCTTGTTGACTTCGATTTTTACAGGCTCACCCTCATGGCACTTGGCGCAATCGTCCAGTTTCTCTTGGTGAGCCTTGTGGTTAAAGGTAACTGTACCCTTCTTGTTCTCATAGGTCACAACGTCAGCATGTTCACCTGACTTATGAGCCTGCTCTTTGACGTGCTCCATTGTCTCAGCATGCG
Source organism: Deltaproteobacteria bacterium IMCC39524 (assembly GCA_029667085.1). Classification (NCBI taxonomy): domain Bacteria; class Deltaproteobacteria; species Deltaproteobacteria bacterium IMCC39524. The sequence goes on along the minus strand of JARUHJ010000011.1, from coordinate 11,568 downwards.
CCTCTGACTTATGAGCCTGCTCTTTGACGTGCTCCATTGTCTCAGCATGCGCCTCTGACTTATGAGCCTGCTCTTTGACGTGCTCCATTGTCTCAGCATGTTCACCTGACTTATGAGCCTGCTCTTTGACGTGCTCCATCGTCTCAGCATGCGCACCTGACTTGTGAGCCTGCTCTTTGACGTGCTCCATTGTCTCAGCATGCGCCTCTGACTTATGAGCCTGCTCTTTGACGTGCTCCATTGTCTCAGCATGTTCACCTGACTTATGTGCCTGCTCTTTGACGTGCTCCATCGTCTCAGCATGCGCACCTGACTTGTGAGCCTGCTCTTTGGCATGCTCCATTGTATCAGCATGCGCATCTGACTTATGAGCCTGCTCTTTGGCGTGCTCCATTTTTTGAGGGAGTTTCTTGACGCTAGGATGGAGTATTCGTTTAGTAGGGGCAGACTCCTCTTGGCAACCACTGGTCAGTAACACCATCAGGAACAAAGCAATCAGTGTCGAAAAAAATCGCATTAGCATTCTCCTCTAGCAGTTTTAGCAATGGTGTCGGCGGTAGAAGGAAACATGCTGGATACATTTTCCCAAGCCTCAATAAATGATTACAATCATTATGAGTATACTTCCAGAAACCCTTTCTTCAATAGTCTAGGAGGTTAGGAAGCTCTTTAATGCACAAAATGATGGCCACCAGGGTTCGATCCTCGGTGGTCATTTATTGTTTATCAGGGTTTCTAAGGATTGGCAGTTTCTCACTGAATCCAGACAGCTAAAGCCAATAACACAACTTATGGGACTCATGTACGAGTCAAGAAAATAGGTAACCTATGTTTATGAACCATACCATCACTGATAACACTGTTGACAATTTCCATGATTTAACATCAAAAAAATCATGTACAATTGACAGCCACAAACTACTCATCAGGAGCTTTTCAATATGGAGAATGTCTGGATCGCGTTTGGACTCACCATCTTTGCAGGTTTAGCAACCGGCATAGGTAGCGCTATCGCTTTTCTTGCTAAACGATCAAACTACCGATTCCTCTCCATCTCCACCGGATTTTCTGCGGGGGTAATGCTCTACGTCTCCTTTGTTGAAATCTTCGTCAAAGGGACCGACGCACTTGTGGAGGCCTACGGTAACAACTGGGGACACTGGATAAATGCCGGATCGTTCTTTTCTGGCATATTACTGATCGCCTTGATTGATAACCTTATCCCTTCTGCTGACAATCCTCATGAAACTCACACTGAAGAGGAGCAGGCCCCACTGAAAAACTCCGATGCACCTCTACCCGACTTTGAGTCCATCCACAATACCCCCAAAAAAGACCTGGAGTTCGGTGCCCACGACCACGGATCACAACGTAAATTGATGAGGATGGGGCTCTTCACCGCCCTCGCTATAGGTATACACAACTTCCCAGAGGGTTTAGCGACCTTCCTTGCTGCACTGCAAGACCCTACCCTAGGTGTAGCCATCGCCATCGCCGTTGCTCTGCACAATATCCCTGAAGGCGTCTGTGTATCCGTACCAATCTTTTACGCCACCGGTGATCGCAAAAAAGCTTTTTTCTACTCCTTCCTCTCCGGCGTTGCCGAACCTATCGGGGCTGGACTTGCCTACATAGGACTACTCTTCTTCTTTGGCGGCGATTCCGGTGTTATCCCACCACAGGTAATGGGGATACTTTTTGGCGGTGTCGCAGGCATTATGGTCTATATCAGTCTTGATGAACTTCTACCAACCAGCCGCGCTTATGGCAAAGGGCACGATAGTCTCTTCGGTTTGATCGCAGGGATGCTAGTTATGGCGCTGAGCCTGTTGCTTATGCGTTAAGCAGGATCCTTTAAAGGGTTTGTAGTGCCTTGACAAAAGCTGTGACCGAACGTGAAGGTGGACTGTAGAAAAAACCGTTCCTATAAGTCACGACTTACGAGAAGAAAAACGGCTTCTTATTGATAGAGGTATTCAGTAAGCTGTTTAATACACAAAACTATGGCCACCAGGGGACAATCCTTGGTGGCCGTTTTTATTTATCAGGGGTAGTAAGAATTTCCTAAATTTGTCGATTTCACAAGCGCCAAGCAATTCAGTAGGATTTATAATAACTTTGCGTCCGTCATCTTTAATCACCCGCTGCACCCAATAATCAAGCTTATTAATCAGGGTTATGACACTTACTTGGTGTCTTGATGATCAACCATCTCGCATGCGAGGAGGCTCACATGGTCGATGACTTTATAGGGAGGATATGTGGCTAAGGGATAAATGAATAGCCATAGTGCTTGCCATGTATAGATAAGGATCGACGGACGCCCTTCTCCCGAGAAATAATCTCCAATAAATACACAGACAGCAAACCAGCCGAGCATCCAAGAGACACCACTAACCAATCGCACAGCTTCCATGTACCATGCAACTATCAGCACTGATCGTTTGGGTATCAGCTGATGTTGGCGGAGAAAGCTTTTAGCCAGCCACCTTGACAAAAAGATAAAAATGATCAGGAGCGTGATTACAATTGCTTCGTTGTGAATGAAAGTCGCTGACATGTTGTGTGCCCGCTCGGACCCCTATAAAAGTATACAGACTATTATTCTCCTGCTTCTATAAACTTAATCATATCGGTGGAGTTTTAATATGCCAGTAAAAGTTCACCCAATTATTTTGTGTGGCCTTTCTCTTTACCTGTGCTTCAATTGCCTAAAAACGAAAACAGAGATTCGCAGATAATGTTGTTGTGAGCGGTACGGCAATAATATGTTTCAGTTTCACCATCCATAAGACAGGAAATTGGCCTGCCCTCCCTAGTTGGGCCATTCTTACGTTGCAGGGGCAATAAGATTTTCGCATTTCGGCCAACTTCACACCTTCCAATACATCAAAGAGGATTTACAATAAACTCCCCACTTTGACCTCAAGGCACTACTGCTGTAGATTGTTGATGTGTGATTTGCGTAGGTTTCTAAGATTGAACGGGAAGGCCAAGACATGGGCAGAGAGACAATCCATATCCTTTTGGTCGAAGACTCTGAGACTCATGCGGCCCTCATTCGAGAGGCCTTGGAGGCGGGGCACATCCCAGTTAAATTGACTGTCGTACAAAGCCTTGCTGAAGCTCAAGTTTATCTGGACAAGGCTACTCCCCATCTAGCTATTATTGATTTGATGCTACCTGACGGTAGTGGCACGGATCTTTTACAGGGCCAAGAGGGAATGACATCCTACCCCGCTGTGGTAATGAGCGGCCAAGGAGACGAAGCAGCCGCAGTTGCAGCAATGAAGGCCGGAGCGCTGGATTACTTGGTCAAATCATCAGCAACCCTAGCTGAAATGCCACGCATAGTAGAAAGAGTCCTACGAGAATGGAGACATATCACGGAACGCAAGTTGGTGGAGAAGGAACTGGAAGCATTTGTCTATACCGTCTCTCACGACCTACGAACCCCCCTTTCCGCAATCATCGGCTATGCCGATTTACTTTACGATCAGTGCCAGAACAGCCTGGATGAACAAGCTCTTAATTGCCTTGCTAAAATCAGTTCCTCGGGTGAAATGATGGCTATGCTGATGGATGATTTGCTTGGCCTTTCCACTATTGGTAAGACCCAGGACCCTATTGAGGCTCAAGACACCAGTAAGGTCGTTAACGAGGTGGTCTACAGCCTGTCAGATCAAATCTTTAGGGCTGAAGTGGGAGTAGAAATTGGCGATCTTCCGGTCGTTCAGGTCTCGAAAAATCTTCTTTTTCAGGTGTTCGATAATCTCATTGGCAATGCCATAAGATATGGATGCAAACCTGGAGATGTTATCGAAGTGGGCGGCGAACGTAGAGGAGATAAGGTGTGCCTTTATGTTCGCGATCACGGCCTCGGAATCCCAATTGATGAACGAGACTGCATTTTTGAAGCCTTTTGTCGGGGCACAACCGGAGAAGACAAGCAAGGGACAGGAATCGGCTTGGCCACGGTGAAGAAGATCGCCAGGCGCTTTAGCGGAGATGCCTGGGTAGAAGAAACCCCGGGCGGTGGGGCAACCTTCTGTGTTGAGATGAAAGTTTGAAAACCCTTCTTTTGGTGGGTGTCTTACAAATCACGACTTCTGAGACGGAAACCAGCGTCTTATTGATAAAGGTATTTAGGGAGCTCATTCATTCATAAAACGATGGCCACCTGGTTAATGTTGGGTGGCCTTTTTCGTTGATTCCATAGATCAAAAAACTATCGGCTTTTTTCACAAAAGCTACATCTAAAAGGGTTGGCAAAAAATTAATGGAGTGGCTTAGTCCTCTTGAACAAATCTTTCCAGAAATTCTGCAAAGCACCACATGATTTTTGGGAAAAGTTTGAATTTGAGTTTGCAAGCATTGATGCAAGTAACTGCAGGCGAATTGCTTCTTTTATAGGCTGTGAAATTATCTTATCGTTAGACATTACATCCTCCAAGCTGCCTGCTAGTGCTTATGGCGTGTCCAGTAATCAAACCATAAAATTCTACAATTTCAATTAACCTTCTGATAATTGCGACTCCTTAGTCGAATGCGTGCACAACCAAGAACCAAGCTAACCCTGCTTTGAGGTAATATTGTTCAGCTGTAGATTATTGTACTCCTGAGCAAACAAAAGTCCCAGTAAGATGGTAAAGTATATACAAGGCATGCAATCAACTGTTTGCCTCCTGAATAGAATTGCCCCGTAGACCTCCCCCTCCATCTTTTGGCTGCGGGGCTTTTTTTGTTATTAGTCACGACTTCTTACGAAGAAAGAAGCTTATTTTTGATAGAGGCTTTTAGGAAGTTTTTTAATATAAATGAAAATGGCCACCTTGAAGCGGGTGGCCTTTTCTGATTTGTCAGGGCAAACTTGTCAACATTAAAAGAGCTGTTAATGTGTTTGACAAGAGTCCTGACAAAGCATCAACGTGTTGTTGCTACAGGCGAACACAAACCAACCTGATAATGGAGACCCCCAATGAAAAGTCTGAAAATCATCCTTGTCGTTCTTTTGAGTATATTTTTGATTTCATGCGCTAAAGAAGCAACGCCGGACGCACAGAGGAAAGAGCTGTTAAGTGAAAGCCAAGCGACCCTCTCAATGCTGTACAAGACACACCCAGAGTCAAAAGCCAAAATTGCCGGAGCCTATGGCTACGCAACCTTTCAGAATTTTGGCCTCAACCTCTTTCTGATCTCTACGGAAAGGGGTAGCGGCGTCGCCCACAACAATCAAACCGGTCAGAATATTTACATGAATATGTTCTCTGGCGGTGTAGGGGTTGGTCTCGGTGCAAAGGATTTCAGGGCGATCTTTATTTTTGACAACCAACAAGTGTTTAATTCGTTCGTAGAAGACGGCTGGGAAGCGAACGCCCAGGCAGATGCAGCGGCGAAATCCGGAGAAGACGGTGGCGCTTATGATGGCGCAATCACTGTTCAGCCGGGGATAACACTATACAAGTTAACCCAAAACGGCTTAGCACTTCAGGCCACGGTACAGGGAACTAAGTACTGGAAAGACGACGATCTCAATTAAGCCTTGTTGCTGCACCTGTTCTTGGGAACGCCACTCTGAGTTGGGGTCTCCATGCCCCCCGGCTTTCGACTACCACAGGGAACTCCCTGCTGTATGTCTTGTCGGTGATTATGTTATAGGTAAAGGGCATCGTGGATACGTCATATGTAAACTTTTGCAGAAGATGATGAGTAGAAGAGGTTGTCCCAAATGGGCTAGCCTCTTCATTTTTTGTCACGACTGGCGAAGTGCTTTTGCCGTTCTTAAGGTGCAGGATAGAAAACAAAAGCGACTTCTTTGACTTAAACCTTTACCAAAGTACAATTTACGGACTATTACCACTGTTGCAGCAGGTACTTATGAAGACCGAAATCAAAATCTACAAAATTAAAGATTTTGTAAGAAAGACAGTCTCTGGTGAGATTGACATGAATAAGTCGATGGCCTTTGTTAAGCAATTTGCCGACATCGCCTACGTTCACCCAGACCATAATATCTTACTCGATATGAGGGATACCGAAGTAACGAACGCAAACATCACCGATATGATGAAAATCTCCCTTGAATTTACCAACTCTCTCCCTGATTTTAAAAATAAAATTGCCAATGTGATTCCTGACAACGAAGAACGTCTGCGCACTGCAAGGCAGTTTCATTCATGTATGGTTCTCAAGGGTTTCTCTTACCAGATATTTACCGACTTTGAAAAAGCTATTGATTGGTTGTCTGACTCGACCTTGACCAATCGAACGCTACCACTCGATACTAATTAAATCTAAAAAGTATGGAACTGAAACATATTGTTGAGTGACTGTTTTTATTAATCACGACTTGTGAGAGGGAAACCGGCTTCTTATAGATAGAGACATTTAAGACGACAAAATGATGGCCACCTGGAGCAATTCCAAGTGGCCATTTATTATTTGTCAGCCAATCTAAGAATCTCACAGAACCATCCTACCCAGAGGGGCAAAATCCAGGAGGAGGATTTATAGTAGATTTGTCCAGTCCCAAAATCTATGCAAACATTCTGGGGTTTAGCCCTCTCATATCAACTTTGCACACACAAGGTTTTAACAATAGCCTTTTAGGACAGGTTACTTCCCTTTTTCAAGAGTAACCACTCAATCTGTTTAATTTGTATCTTTTTATAACCAGATAAGAAAAAAAGACGGCCTCGATAAATATTCAAGAGCCGTCTTTCTCTTTTAATCAACTAACTTGTTATCTTACTAAAATAATGTATGAAGCGCCCTCGCTATTAAGTTCTCCTGATTCAACACTGAAATATAATTCATTTACATTTTCGACGATACAATCCTCAGGATAGTCCAGGACATCTCCTGCCTTAATTAAAGAACAATCCAGTTCAGATGAATACGTTCCATCATTGTACACTCCTAAATCGGCATCATTACTTAAGCCAGAAATGCTTACTGTGTAATTTCCATAAGTAAGATCTGTCGAGGTATAAAAGCTTATTCCTCTCGAGCCGACTTGGCCTTCGGTGGGAATACTATCTTGTATTACAATTGGATTTAGTGTTTTCCCTTCATTGACTGGAAAAGTAAAGTCTGGAGTCTGGGCAATCGAAAGAATGTATTCCGAACTCTCCAACCCATTCACAGCAAAAATGACGCGATACGGCGCTGTTGCTAGTTGACAATCTTCAGGATTTGTATCAGGCAGAGACGTATGTCCCTGGGTGCAAATATTTGGCAGTATCGGGAGGAGATCTGCTTCGTCAGTCAAACCTGTCAGTGAAACAGTCTGGTCAGTGTTGGGGACAACTTCAAACCAGTAATAGATATCATTTCCAAGAGGAGCTCCACTTTCCACTATTACAGAATCTGTCACTCGATTAAGACCAGCAGATTGGCCGTTTACAACATAAACAGCTAATTGCTCAAGCGCTCTTTCAGTTGAACCGTCTACCGTGATTGATAAAGACCTTTCGATAAAGCCAACGTTTGACGCAAAATAAGAATCCTCTTCAACGGTTGCAGGAATTACGTCAGGCTCAAAGGACAAGATATAATCAAGATTTATTTTTCTTCTGATGTGAACAACATTATTGAATGTTCCAACGGGAACCGTTTTACTCGTAAAGTCTACGACAGTAACAATAGAGCGGATATCAAACGAATCATTTATACCATCACCATCCAAGTCCTCCCCAAGAGTCAATCCTGTTCTATCAAGCTGTACAAAACTTTCCCCGCTTACTACAGGGAATCGACCTTCCCAATATCTTGAAAGCTGAACACCTAAAGCGCCTTCATTGCTGCTTCCAAGGTTAGCGATTCCATTAAGATCTTTGAAAATATAACTTTCAGAAGACCCCTCTGCATACGAATTTGTTTCTTCTACGACTAAAGCATCAAACCCATCGACGATTTTAGTTTTGTTGATACTAATTGTGTTGTGGTAATCAAAAGATTCGCTCGCCGAAAACATTGTCCCTTCAAAAACCCAGACGTTACCAATTTCCAGGGGAAAATAGTCCCCAGCATCCCCAGGTCCATCTAAGCCAAGTTCAAAAGATAACTCTTCACTTTGTGAGGATGATTCACTGTCGCCACCACCTCCGCCGCCACCACAGGCGAAAAGAAGAAAAATAATTCCAACGGGCATGATGAGTTTTAAAAAGAGCTTATTTATTAAAATGTAAATTTTAAACATAAGAACCTCCCTTCAACCCTTATTTATGAACCCATTTAATAGAATTAAACCCCATAAAAACCTTTTTTCAAGCGTTTATAATCACCTTAAATTTTGAGTAACTATGGAGGTCACTAAATATAACTCGAATCGCCCTTATTTTTTTAGACACACCTTTCTTACAAGTTACCACTGGCGAGAAGAAAACTGGCTTATTATTGATAGAGGTATTCAGGAAGCTCTTTAATACACAAAACTATGACCACCAGGGTTCGATCCTTGGTGGCCTTTTTATATGTCTGGATATTTAGGTATGGTGAAATTGAGGTTCCGGTTGCTGAAAGTGGAAGAGTAGCGATATTTATTTATTCTGTTACAAATACAAGAAAGAGGATCATATACTTTTTTAAACAAAAACGGCCATCAATCAGATTGGTGAAGGGCATAACAGGTTCACACTAACCTGATCACCGCATTCAGTTCTGGTGCCATCATGAAATTTTGTAAGATGTGCTTTACAGCAGGACTGATATTATTTTTTCTAACTATCAGCACGCTGAGTTATTCCGGCACACAACCCGGCGACGCGTTACGAATGATCCCGAAACCCACTGATGGACCGGTCGAAGTTCGCATAGGTTTTCACTTGATCGACATCACGGATATCAACGAGCCAAACGAAGAAATCGAATTCGAAGGGGCGATCGTACTCAAATGGTCAGATCCAAGACAAGCTTATGATCCGTTTGAGCTTGCCCTTGCCGATATAAACCAGGCAGAAATTCTTGCACGGATACCTTTACGAGTTTACCAAGGCGATTTTGCCGTAAAGGAAATCTACCAGGGCTGGCGACCACACATCAAAATCTCCAATGGTATTGGCGACCGCAATACTAACCACATGGCAATCGGCGTTTATCCTGACGGCACAATGGTCTACGCAGAGTACTTCCAGGCGCGAGCCGAGACGCCGATGGATCTCCGGACATTCCCTTTCGACAACCAGAGGCTAGAAGTGTATTTGCATCCATACAATTATCAGAACAATGAGGTCGTACTGGTCTACGAACCCGAGATGACGGGCACCTGGGTACAGGATAAAGGTATTGCCGAATGGACGAAACAAGGGATCAACATCAGAGAAAAAACTGCAGAATATGTCCGTGCGGGAGGGAGCAAACAATATTATTCTGAGTTGGTAGTCGATATCAATATTGGTCGACGACCGGGGCACATCATTTTCAGTATTATTCTGCCGTTGCTGATCTTGGTGTCACTCTCGTGGTGCGTTTTCTGGATGGATGAAGAATCAATTGCCAGTCGTGTCAATATCTCTCTGGTCGGTATCCTCAGTGTCGTCGCCTACTATTTTGTCGTGCTTGATAATGTTCCGGCCATCCCATATCTCACGATGATGGATGCATTTATGATTTCAACTTTCCTAATGCTTGCAGCCACCGTTGTCATTAGTTTCGCTGTCGAAAAGCAGAATCGGTCGGGTCGAAAGGGTATTGGCGATCAGATCGACTTTGTATGTCGATGGGCATTTCCGTTAGGCTACACATTAATCACCGGCTTGATAGTGTTGGTATACATGAACGTGGATCGAATTCAGTAGCTTCCATCTAAGTGACAATTTGAGTGTTCAGGAATATAGTGTTGGTGTGTTCCGGGGCAGGGTTTCGACTGCGGTACATCTCGATGTTCCCATAAGTCACGACATATGAGAGGAAAACCGGCTTATTATTGATAAAGGTATTCAGTGAGCTCGTTTATACACAAAACTATGGCCACCAGGGTTGCTGCCTTGGTGGCCTTTTCTTGTAATGCTGAATGATGTTTTTGAAATAAAAAGAGACTTTCGCTATAAATAAAACAAAGTTATAAAGTTTTTAAGAGCGAACTTCTTCACGCTCTACCTCCCAAATTTAAACCTGATGTCCCACAGTTCACCTCCGAGCTGTGGGACATCAATTTGTATCCTAGTATTTGTGAGCACGAAAGCCTTCAGTCTTTGAATCGGGGGCTTTTTAAATATAACGACTTCTGAGAGGAAAACCGGCTTCTTGTTGATAGAGGTATTCAGGAAGCTCTTTAATATACAAAACTATGGCCACCAGGGGACGATCCTTGGTGGCCGTTTTTGTCTCTGGAGAACACAATTTCCTTCTGAGACAACGGAGGCAGTGGCAGGTATATATTGTGACGTAACTAACTAATAAACATATTAATGTTTTGAAATTAATGTAATTTGTATTGACGTATTTGCATCCAACCCCTAGCTTTAGTGGAACGTTGTTTTACTGGGAGAATTTTATGCATAAGCATATTTTGATTATTGATGATGATCGTCTTGTCCTTTCTATGGCTGAAGACTTTTTAAGTGAAGCTGGTTTTATGGTTTCAACGGCCGAATGTGGCATCTATTCAAACCATATAATTTATAGTAGGACCCCACCCGATCTCATTCTGATGGATGTTATGATGCCATTTATGTCGGGAGTCAAGAAAACACAGCTCCTTAAACAGCGTGAGAAAAGCCAACAAATCCCTATCGTGTTGATCTCGTCTCAAGGTGAGCTAGAGCTTAAAGGTCTGGCTGATGAAGCCAATGCAGATGGCTACCTGCCGAAGCCTTTTACGGAGAACTCTTTGGTCGATAAAGCCAAACAGTTTATTGCTGCTTAACCCTTTGATCTCAAGTGCCTTACGACTAAACAAAGGCCTAATAGTCACGTCTTATGAGTCCAAAATTCGAGTCATATTGAACGACATATTTAAGAACTCCATTCTACAAACATATTATCACCATCACATTTGACCTCGCCTCATGACTAGATATAATTGGCAGCGTCCTATTTTATTTAACGTCTAAGACGAAATTGCCGACACTAAATCTATACTTCGGTGATGGAGGCTCAAAATGCTAGAGAGGCGGATGATCACTTCAAGGTGTAGTGAATGTCAAAAAGTGAATAGTGTCCCGTTAAGCTATTTTGTTGGCTTTGACTCTAAGTTTGAAAGATCTCTTATTGCTAAGTGCCAGACATGCAACAAGGGTTTTATTGTCACGTTCGATGAATCAATGATTCTGTGATCATTTCTTAAAACTCACGACTTGTAAGAGAAAAACTGGCTTCTTGTTGATAGAGGTATTCAGTAAGCTGTTTAATACACAAACTATGGCCACCAGGGGACAATCCTTGGTGGCCATTTTTATTGGGGCTGTCCTAGATAACTAGCCCATATTCTCTTTAACTATTTGTTTTAACAATAACAATTGAGTTTTTGGGTCAGGGGTGTTGAAACGCCACTCACATTCCTTCAAAAAGAGCCCAAAATGCTCTCTGGGAATGCCGTTGAATCTGCGCAAATGACGCTTGGCCTGA